>JANLPY010000349.1:0-11886 GCA_031367505.1 Hyphomicrobiaceae bacterium
GTCGCTGGCAGACATCACAAGGCGCATGATTGATCACTCAGTGGATTTGAACCGGAGCACTGCTGGAGTTTAGTCAATCTATTGGCGACGTTATGAATTATCTCCGCAAGCGAGCCATGCAAACTGAGCCGATATCATGGGCCTTCATAAGCGCTAGGCTGGCAAAATAGTGCCACCAATATCAACGACAAAAGCCAAATTGGCACTGGGAACGCACCAATCCGTGAGGAGACAGTCATGTTGAAATACGTACTGGCAGCCGCTTTTGCATTGGCCGCGACCGCCGCTAACGCGCAATCCACCACTGTATTATGATCCATCGAAAATCACGTCGCCCGTTCTGTTAGTCCTCGGTGAGTGGGACCAAGACACACCGCCCTACATGGCGCAGACATTGTTTCCATTGTTGTCGAATGCAGCTTGGAGGCGCTTGACCATACTGAGTGAAGGCACGCATTCAATCGCGCTCGAAAAGAACCGAATGCTGCTGATCAGGACTGTGCAGCAATTTCTGGAGGAGCCGGCCCCGATCGCCAGCAAGACGCAGTGATTGGCTGCGCGACGTGGAGATCCACCCTACAGGTTTACCAGGGCGGACTCCACTTCGTCTCTGGATCTATTGGATAGACCGGTCGCGGCAGACCGCCCCACTGGCGTCGATCCAAGGCCGGCGAGGTCAGGCCCTCGGTGTCGACCTCGATCACTCGTTCGGGCGGAAACCATGGCAGGAAGCCCGCTCGGAAATGCCCGCGCGACTTGATGACGACGGTCGCTGCATCGGCAATGTCGAGGCCGAACATCTCGAAGAACATGGGATCGGCGGTTTGCATCCTGTCGGAAATCACAACGACGGTTATCCCGTCTGGCCCCCCGATTCGCAGTGCTGCGGAGGGGCCAAGCACCAACGTGCGGCCTTGCGCGTAGCCTAACCGCCCAACAATCGTGCCGGGATGCAATCCGACCACCTCGGCGTCTACCGTGAACGGCAAATCACATGGCAGCCCCGGATGACGATTAAACTCGGCGCGAAAGCGTGCACCGGTGCCGAGTTCGTGCGCTAACGCTGCAAGTGGCGGATCGAAGAAGCTGCCATAGAGCACGTTGCGGGCATTCGTCTGCACGAGGGCCGCCAACAACTCCGTGCAACGGCCGGTGCCGCCACCGCCTGGATTGTCCGCGCATTCAGCAACGATTATCGGCCGCCGGTTGGTCGCTCGTGTCATTTCGAGCATAGCGCTCAGCGGCGTAAGCGCCTTTACAAAACGCTCCCTCTGCGCCCAGCAGCGCTCGGCGATCTCGCGGGCGAGCATACGCGCACGGGCCAGGTCGCGCCGCGCCGTGACGACAATACCGATGCCATTCTTGGCACCATCGGCAAAAACGAAGCCACCAAAAATCGAGACGTTGAGAATGTCTCCGGCGAGCTCGGCGCGACGGCGAGTGCCGTAGTCGATCAGATCGCCGTAAGGCCCGTCGGCTGTCAGCAACGCGATCGGCGCCGGAGTAATCGGCAGCCGGATGAATGCGGATTGCGGCTCGGCTTGGCCGGCCAGGATGAGACGCAGTGCGAGCGCTGCCTCCTCGCCGCGCTCCGTCATGTCAACATGCGGGTTGGTGCGGTATCCGACGATCAGATCGCAATTAGCGACCATGCGCTCCGAGATATTGCCGTGCAAATCCAAAGTGACGATCACCTTGGTGTGCGTTCCGCTGAGCTCTCGCACGAGCGCGATGATGCTACCATCGGGGTCCTCGTCGTTGGTCGCGAGCATGGCGCCGTGATTGGCAATATATACTGCGTCGAGTGGTCCGGATTCGATCAGCCCCGCACGAATTATTTCCAGAAATCGATCCATCAACGCGCCATCGACGGGGCCGTGAGGGTGACAGCCCGCGAGCAGGATCGGCACCGGGCGCCACGGACCCGTCGCGTCCATCGTCTTAACGAAGGCTGCGGCCTCCCCCATGATGATCGGATTTGGCGCTCGCGCCGCCTCGAGGATTGCCGCGCCCTCCAAGCAATAATAACTGGTAAAATCGCGCTCCCCCGCAATGGGCGCTTGCCGATTGCTTTCGAGCCAAACTCCGACGATGGCGACGCGAGGTCCTTGCATCCAGGCTCCGGTATTGGCTCAATGAGCGGTCCACTTGTTTAGATTATATTATTGGCCCCGACAGCCAAATAGGTGACCGCAGCAGCAGCAACGAAGGTCAATGTGCGGCGCATTTATCACGCGTGGGCAATTGGGTGTTGCTGGGGCTTGTCTGGTAGGTGCCCAGCGCTAGCGAATACGGTATCACTCTCATCATGAAATCATGGAAAGCTAACATTAGCGTCGTTTTGCAGGGACTTGGCGCCTTAGTTACCGCTGTACTCGTCATCGGCACGGATGGTGCCAGCGCGCAATCGCCGTACATCTATGAGGCCAAGTTCGGTGTCTTGGCGCACGACGTGCCGGATTTGTGGAGCGGCTTCCGGCTGGAAAGCGGCATCGATATCAATGGCGAATTGATTCTGGCGCCATCTTTGCCGTTCCTGGGCGGTGCGATACGCCCGGCGATTGGCGGTAGCGTTAACACCGAAGGTTATACCAGCAAGGGCTATGTGGACGCTCGCTGGCAGATCGATACGCCGTCTGGCTTCTACTTCGGCCTCGGCCTTGGCGTCGCCGTGCACGACGGTCACCTTAAACCCGACGCTCTCGATCGCAAGGCGCTCGGCAGCCGCGCATTGTTCCATATCCCGGCCGAAATCGGCTATCGCTTCGATGCCCACAACAGCATTTCGGTCTACTTCGAGCATATGTCGAACGGTAATACGAGCCGCTACAACGAGGCTCTCGATAGCCTCGGCGTGCGCTACGGATATCGGTTCTGACGGGGAACCATCCCGTGCTAGCCCGCTTCCCTGCATAGCAACGGTCAGCTATAAGCCGCGCAAAGCATTCGAAGTTGCCGAAAAGGCTCGTTGTTTCAATGTCAAAAGCACCTAAAGATCAGCGCCCCGAGGCGCGTTTGCCGCGTGGCTTTCGTGATTACAGCGGACCCGAGGTCGCAGGCCAACGCGAGATGCTCGACAAGCTGCGCGTGGTTTTCGAGCGCTACGGCTACGATGCGCTGGAAACCCCGGCGTTCGAATATACCGAGGCACTCGGCAAGTTTCTACCCGACACCGACCGTCCGAACGCCGGTGTATTTTCGGTGCAGGACGATGACGAGCAGTGGATGAGCTTGCGCTACGATATGACGGCCCCATTGGCGCGCCATGTCGCCGAGAACTTCGACAAATTGCCGAAGCCGTACCGGCGTTATGCGATGGGTCCCGTTTGGCGCAACGAGAAGCCGGGTCCCGGCCGCTATCGCCAGTTCATGCAGTGCGACGCTGATACCGTCGGCACCGACAACGTCGCCGCCGACGCCGAAGCCTGCATGCTGATGGCCGATGCCATGGAAGCGCTCGGCATCCCGCGCGGCAGTTATGTGATCAAGTTTAGTAATCGCAAGCTGCTCGATGGTGTGATGGCGCACATCGGCTTTGAGGAAAACGTGAGTCAAGAACGTCGCCTGACAATCATGAGAGCGCTGGATAAACTTGATCGACTCGGTGTCGACGGCGTGAGGCAGCTTCTTGGCAAAGGTCGGAAAGACGAGAGTGGCGATTATACGAGAGGTGCAGATCTTCCGACGGCTGGCATCGAAGTCCTCTTAAATTTCTTGAGCTTGGACGTTGGCTTAGCAGCAGCTGGACCTGACGAATTTTCATCGCAAAATGTAGAAAGCTTCTACCTCCAAATCGGCGGTAGCGGAGCTGGGCAAAGCTTTATGACGCCTCTACTAACGCAGCCTGTGTTCAAGGAAGGTTGGTTTGAGACTGTCCAGATACGACGTTTATGTCACGCGGCCGGCTACGGTCTTGACCGCATACGCTTCGATCCTTCCATCGTCCGCGGCCTCGACTACTACACCGGCCCGGTGTTCGAGGCCGAACTCACTTTTGAAGTCACCGGCGATGACGGCAAGCCGGTGCGCTTCGGCTCGGTCGGCGGCGGTGGACGATACGACGATCTCGTCGCCCGCTTTACCGGTCAGAAAGTGCCGGCCACAGGATTCTCGATTGGCGTTTCAAGGTTGCAGGCGGCGCTTGCCCACCTCAACAAAGCCGATGCCAAACCGGTGCTCGGCCCCGTCGTCGTGCTCGTTATGGATAAGGCCGAGCTGCCACGTTATCAGAAAATGGCACAGACCCTTCGTGAAGCTGGCATCCGCGCCGAAATGTACCTCGGCACCGCTGGCATGAAACCGCAGATGAAATACGCCGACAAGCGCGGCGCACCGTGCGTCATCATTCAAGGCAGCCAGGAGCGCGAGAAAGGCGAGATCCAAATCAAAGATTTGATCGAAGGCGCAAAGGCCGCCGCATTGATCAAGGATTCGAAAGAGTGGCGCGAAGGCCGACCGGCGCAAATCTCGGTGCCGGAAGCCGGCATGGTGTCAGCCGTCCGCGACATCCTCGCCCGCCATCAAGGTTGAGCGATGATGACCACGCACCTCGACCGTCATTCGGCGCGTTGGCTCGATGCGCAGCGGGCGCGCGCCGCCACCATCCTGCAAGTCTTCGATGGCGCTGGCTTCAAGATGGTCGCGCCGCCGATCATTCAACCGGCCGCCCTGCTCGTCGATCTCGTCGGCGAGGAAATGCGCGAACAAACGTTCGGCGTTTCGGATCGCACCGGACAGGAACTTTGCCTGCGTACCGATCTCACCGTGCCGATTTGCCGGCTTTATCTGGAACGCTATCCGCAAGCGCAACAGACCGCTAAGTATTCAAGTAGCGGCATGGTATTCCGGCAACCGACCATTGGCTCGTCGCATGATCTCGATGCCGGCGAGTTGCATCAGGTCGGCCTCGAAGTATTCAACAGCCGCGATCCAGCGCGAGCCGAAGTCGAGGTGCTCGATCTGGTGCTGAGCGCACTGCGCCGCAGCGATCTTCGCGCCGTCCGGGTCCGCATCGGCGATGTTGCGGTGTTTCACGATCTGATCGACGCGATCGACATGCCGAACCGCTGGCGCGAGCGGCTTAAACATCACTTTCGACGACCCAAGGCGTTCATGAATTACCTGCGCCGCTTGACCAGCCGCAGGCCCGCCGCGATGTCCGATGAATTGCGTCGGCTGCTGCAGCCCGCCGATCCGTTAAAATCCGAAATGGCAATCGCCCAGCACCTGGAGAGCAACGGCATATTGACCCTTGGCAGCCGCTCGGTCGGCGAGATCACGACGCAACTGCTGGAGCAACTCGCCGACGAACGGGATCCGCCGCTGGAGCTTTCGGCGGCCTCGATCATCGACACCTATCTCAATATCGAGGCCTCGCCAGTAGAGGCGTTCAAGCGCATCGCCGAGTTGGGCAGCCGCCAGCCCGGGCTCGATCTATCGAAGTCGCTGACCGCTTTCGAAAAACGTCTTGCGCTGTTTGCCGAAGCGAGGATCGACACGGCCGGCATGACATTCTCCGCTGGCTTCGGCCGCGACTACGAATACTACACCGGCTTCGTATTCGAGGTGACGCCTCCAGGTGCCGCCGAGACGCGGGCGATCGCTGGCGGCGGACGCTACGACCGTTTGATGCAAGCGGTCGGCGCACCGGGACGTGTGCCAGCAGCGGGCGCTGCAATCTACACCGATCGGCTGTTGGCCGCAGCCTGGGGAGGCGGGCTGTGAGCCGGACTAGGAAGTCGAAAGGGACCACAAATTTTGGTGCTCCACGCATGGCGGCCGGCGCGCGGAACGCGTGTCGCCATGCGCCAAGGAAAATGCGAGGCGGGCTGTGAGCCGGACTAAGAAGTCGAAGGTCACCACAAATCTTGATGCTCCACGCATGGCGGCCGGCGCGCGGAACGCGTGTCGCCATGCGCCAAGGAAAATGCGAGGCGGGCTGTGAGCGATACGCTGATTTTTGCCATTCCATCCAAGGGCCGCTTGATGGAGCAGTGCGCGAACGCTCTCGCCAAAGCTGGCATCGTCGTGCGCAAAACCGGTCCCGAACGCGGATATCGCGGCGAGATCGAAGGTATCTCCGGCGTCGAGGTGGCGTTTGTTTCGGCATCCGAGATCGTGCGCCATTTGCGCAGCGGCGAAGCGCATTTGGGCATTACCGGGCGTGATCTCGTCGAGGAGTACATCGACGACTGGGCATCCAGGGTCGAGATCCCGCACACGTTCGATTTTGGCCCGGCCGATGTCGTCGTCGCGGTGCCGGCCTATTGGCTCGACGTCCACGTAATGGCCGATCTCGAAGAGATCGCGGTCGCATTCCGGCGCAAGCATCGGCGTCGCCTGCGGGTTGCCACCAAATACATGAACCTAACGCGCCAATTTTTTGCCCGTCACGATGTCGCAAGCTATCGCATCGTCGAGAGTTTGGGCGCAACCGAGGGCGCACCGGCCGGCGGCAGCGCCGATCTGATTGTCGATATCACGACGACCGGTGAGACACTGCGCGCCAATGGACTTCGCATTCTCGACGATGGCGTGATTCTCAAGTCGCACGCCTGCCTGGTGCGGGCCATCGCGCCCTCGCGTAATGGTATCGCTGGCATCGCCGAAGCTGAGTTGTTGCGCCGCTTGCGCGGTACCATGCCGGCGTCGTAACGCGGCTTGCCTTAGGCGGCGCTTCCAGCGCATTGTCCCGCTCATTGAGAGCCCAAGGAAACACCCCGATGTCGGTTGCCAAATCTGCTCTGCTTTCGGTCTTGGGACGAACCGCCGCGCCCGATCGGGAAACGCTGCGACGCGTGCTCGCCCGCCAGCGCGCTCAGTCGAAGAAGTCTCCCGAACGGCCGAAACTGGTCCTTGCAAGCGCCTCGCCGCGCCGGTTGGCTCTACTGGCGCAAATCGGCATTGCGCCCGATGCGTTGCGTCCTGCCTCGATCGATGAGACGCCACGCCGTGCCGAGATGCCGCGCGCGTTGGTTTCGAGGCTTGCCCGCGCCAAGGCCGAGGCGGCACGTGATCAACTGGCCAACGATACCGGCCTTGCCGACGCCTATATCCTCGCCGCCGACACCGTCGTAACGGTCGGCCGTCGCATCCTGATGAAACCGAAGTTCGTCGAGGAAGCGGTTGAATCCCTGCAGCTCCTCTCCGGCCGCGCACACCGCGTTCTCACCAGCATTTGCTTGATCACGCCGGACGACCGCCAGCGCGTGAAAATCATCGACACGCGGGTTCGCTTCAAACGCTTGTCAAAATCGGAAATCGAAGCCTACATCGCCTCGCGCGAGTGGCGCGACAAGGCTGGCGGCTACGCGATCCAGGGCTTGGCCGGCAGCTTCGTGCAGAAGATTATCGGCTCCTACACCAACGTCGTCGGGTTGCCGCTCACTGAAGTTACCGGTCTGCTCACAGGCGAGGGCTTCCCGGTGCACTTCAACTGGGTGAAGGCTGCCGACATCGATCCAGATTGAGTATCGGTCATGGCTGACGCAACCAATCCGCAGGTGAAGGCACGCTGTCCGATCTGCAAGCGAGTATCGGAGGAGGCTTTTCGCCCTTTCTGCTCAAAGCGGTGCGCCGATGTGGACCTGTCGCGGTGGCTAACCGGCAGTTATGCGATTGCCAGTAGCGGCGCCGATGAGGATGAAGATGGCGACGATGGAGCCGCCGCCCAGGTCGATATCGGCGGCACCCGCAAACCAAATTGAGGTCGTAAGGTGCACCGTAGATAGCAACACTGGACATGCAGCATTCCAGCACCTATAACGCGCCAACTTCTGAAAACGTTACGCTGTAAGCGGGCGGTGTCGCGAAGGTTCGCCCGGGTAGCTCAGTTGGTAGAGCATACGACTGAAAATCGTAGTGTCGGTGGTTCAATTCCACCCCCGGGCACCAGTCATTTCAAACACTTAAGTGATAAAACGTAAGGCTTGTTGACGCCTTGCGGGAGTTTTGCGGGAGCCATCTTGCAGCGAGCCCCGCATGACCAAAAGTTCCGGTTGAGTGAGGCTACTTTCGCATACAGTATTGGCTGCTTCCACCAGGCGGGAAAGTTCGGCAGCCTGTTGAAGCGATTGCGATCCATACCGAGATAGCGCGGTGCATCGCGAAAGCGGATCAAGCGGGCTGCATGGATGACCTCGGCAATTCGGGGGTGCGGAGCATCGGATAGGCACACGTTCGGTCCGACGGGATTTGTTGCGGACAATGTTTGGGGACAGAATGTCAGCACGGGCGTACACGGACGTCGACTTGCTTTCAGCATACAGATAAGCCGAGTGCGCTGGCCCGAACGATTGCGAGCGGATTGCTCGCAGAAGCGTAAGGTCGCGCTCTCGCCGCTCGACGCGCAAGCAGGCCTCCGCGTCGGCGCCGAATATGTAGTCCAAGTACTTTGGGATCGGTCGATCCATGACGGCTCTCACTTTTCGCTTGCAACAATGATCGCCGATCGTCGCTCGCAATAGGACCGGCTGGCAATTGGCAAACGCAGGAAATAGCGGGAACGAAAAGGCAGCCGCGGGAGGTTTGCCCGTCCGTCCGGACAAAACATCTCACCTATCCCCCCGGAGCCGTCGGCGCTAGCCCGCCAGGCGAGCGACGAGGGCGCAGCGGGGGATAGCCATCCCTTTGGTGAGTCAGAGCGAGCTTGGTAGCGAGCGCCGTTGGCTGTGGCGATCATCGATCGCGATGACGACTTAGCGGTCGTTCACTTGCGCCAGGGGGGGCGTGACCGGAACGGCCGAGATGCGATTTCGCAGCTCGGTCCTGCGACCCGCGTTTGGGGGGCGCAGGATAGCACCCGGTCGCGGTCACTTTCGGCCGCGAAGCGCCCGTGCGCCACGCCGTTGTTGCGCGGACTAGGTCCGTCGTCGTCGGCCCGTCTGACGTCATGTTGAAGCCGGAGTTCTCAAGCTAGTGACGTCATTGCGCGCGACGCTTTCGGTGCGTGCTAGCCGCGCCTCGATGGGTTGCCGCCGTTTGCCACGAAGCCACTTCTTGATCTTGACGCACCGGCCCGACAGGAACGATCAGGCCGGCTGTGTCGCGCACATGGTGCCCGTGTCATAGCAAGTTCCGCGCGTACGATGTGGCCAATCCAACACGTAGCGATCTGGGTCGGCGCGCCTGTCTGGTTGAAGCGCTCAAGCAGCGGCATCGCGATCATTCACGAAGCATCATCGCAAACGCTTTGGAGCTTCGGTTCGAGCCCGTCGCCGAAATGGCCGCGTCCCCGATCATCTATTGATCGGTCAGGTGAGAGCGGACGGGCATTTGTCATGAGGCGCTAGAAACGCCGCTGATATCGCGAGTGAAAAACGCCCACTAACGCCTTGCGCGATTTTTAACGTCCCGACTTCGCCCATCGTTGTTGGGCTTGGGGTCAGAATGACGTCGTTCTTTTATCCTGTTGTCCAAAAAACGACCTCAATACTTCCCGCAACTTCCCATAGTGGAAGCACCGCTGACCGATCCGAGGACGTCCATCAACGACGGGAAATATTGCTGCTCGCCGGGCATGGCAAACGATGAGCAAGGACACGTCTCGCATTTCGTGACCACCGAAGTCAGGCGCTGCATAAAAGCCGCCTTTCCTTTGGCAGCTGATCTCACGGTACGTAGGCCACAGCGAAACGTGACTGCAAGACAACAGGCAGATCGACGCGCGAGCGAGGAATGCGGTAAGCTCGCAAGTGACATCTGGTCGCCAAGTTGAAGTCTGCGCGGGCAGGTGCATGGGGTCTTTGACCCGATAGACCAATAACACCACAACGCAATCGATCGAACTCGCCTCTGCAGCGCGCGACCGGTCGATGACGTCAGTTCTTGTGTGAGCTTTATGAAGTCGTAACCGTCAATTTTGGTGTTGGATATCTGAAGCGTCCCGCTTCAAGATTTGTCAAATAACAGTCTGAAATAAGATCGAGGCTGCGACGCGTCTGTCGCGTCTAATGCGACAGACGCGCTCGCCAGGTGGCCCCGAAATTGTCTTTGCTGTCGACAGTGTTACAGGATGAAAATGTAGTCGCTTTGCAGAGATTCCGGACATCGCGCTGCGTATCGTGATGCGCCTCAGTATTCGCAGTGGTCGTGTCCGCACCTCTGCAGCAAGCGGTCGCGAACCTGAGGGGCGATCGGAGCCGTTGAATGCTGATCAACCCGACTTTCGAGCGACGATAAATATCCGAGGATCTTTGCGGCCCGTTCCATGCCGCTCCCGCTCGTTGATGATGAAGCCAGCGCCTGCGATTTCGGCTTCGAGGGCCGGTGCTGCGAACAGTGAGAGGAACGGTGCCTTGCCGACGAACCGCATAAGCGGCACCGCAATACGGATCAACGGGTTCATCTCCGATAGGCAGGGGGTCTTGGAGATAAACAGCCCGCCCGGCTTAAGCAGGCGATGGATAAGGGCCAGGGTCGACGGTCGGTCAGAGATCAGATGCAAAAGGTTGAACGCAAGCACGGCATCGTATGAGCCGTCCAAGCCTGGACTGCTTTCGGCTGCCGCTACCGTGAACTCAGCATTCTGACAACCAAGCGCGATGGCCCTCTCCCGTGCGATGGCGACCATTTCGTTCGACACGTCACTTCCCATAAAACGGGCAACGAACGGTGCAAGCTTCAGCGCGGTGGTGCCGGTGCCGCATCCGATTTCGAGCACGGCGTCAGAGCTGCTGAGGAAGTGTTGGCTGCGCTCAATGGTGCGCTCATAGCCGGGCATGTCCTTGATGCGGGTAGTCGCATATTTGCGCGCGATCCCGTCCCAGAAGCGCGCGTCGTCAATGGTTCGAAGCATGATGATCTCCTCTGGCCGATTTCCTAGCACATGCAAAAATATTGTAGATTGTCGAAGTTTGCACATCGTATATACAAATCCGTATGATCAAAATGGATTGGAATCAGGCACGCGCCTTCTGCGCCACGGCAGACGCCGGTTCGCTCTCGGCTGCGGCGCGCAAGCTCGGCCTGACCCAACCGACATTGTCGCGCCAGGTCGCCGCGCTCGAAGCCGCGCTTGCAACCACGCTCTTTGAGAGGATCGGCAAACGCCTCGTCTTGACGGACGTTGGCCTCAGTCTTGTTGAACATGCGCGCTCTATGTCGATGGCTGCTGAGGCCATGGCGCTGGCTGCCGCTGGCAAATCGCAAGACATCGCGGGGCGCGTCACCATCAGCGCTACGGATGCGGTCTCGGCCTACCTGCTGCCCGGTCTCGTGGCTCGCATCCGCGAGATGGCGCCGCAGATCACCCTCGTCATCGTCGCTTCGGACTCGATCAGCGACCTCAGGAAGCGCGAGGCTGACATCGCCATCCGCCATGTGCGTCCGACCGAGCCTGAACTGGTCGCCAAGCTGGTGGGAGAGATGACGGCCCATTTCTATGCGGCCGAAAGCTGGATTGCCAAAAACGGCAAACCGGAAACTGTGGCAGAACTCTGTGCATTCGAGGTGCTTGGGTTCGGGCCCATCGATCAGTTTTCGGGGCACTTGCGCGCCGCCGGCATACCCATTTCAGCGGACCAATTTCGCATCGTTTCCGACAACTCCGTCGTGCTCTGGGAGTTGGTGCGGCAAGGGATCGGCATCTGCATGATGTTGCAGGAGATCGCTGAACTGATGCCCAACGTCACCCGCTTGCTGCCTGAGCTGCCGGGCACGCCCGTGCCGGTCTGGCTCGTCAGTCACCGCGAGTTACACACCAGCCGCCGGGTCCGCCTAGTGTTCGACGTACTTGCTGAGGAACTTATACCAGCCCGCATAATCATTGACGCGTCTCGGTCCAGCTGCGAGTTGCGATGGACGTGATGCGTCCTGCTTCGGCGAGTAGCTTGTTCCAGGCATCAGCGGCGGCATCGACGATGTCGGAATAGGTGGGGAACACGCGGT
>JANLPY010000363.1:0-52806 GCA_031367505.1 Hyphomicrobiaceae bacterium
GTCGGTTTAGATCATCCACGAAGCACCCCGTTTGTCGAATCAGGTGCTCAGCAATGAATCACAAACGATTCTAACGATTCAAGTTTTATTCAGCAGACGCTGCTTGGCACCTCGCGACACTTGTGGGTAATTGAAAGCCGGCGAGAACCGCAGGTATGAGCGGGTTAGGGAGCCTGAGCACTCGCAGGCCTGCGCGGCGCTGCAAGGATATCGTTGGCGCTTTTTGTTGTAAGCCTCGGCGCTATTGTGTCGGTTGCGGGAAGGGAGCGGGTCAATGGATCAGCAGCTCGAGCTTTTGAGCAGGGATGCGATACTGCACAACGTATTCTTCGCGGCCCTGCCGGACGCGACGATGAGCGCCAACGCCGAAGGAATTGGGCGCGATGTGCGGCGACGTTTGGGACTGACGGCCACGCCGATCCCGCCGGAGCGGCTGCATGTCTCGCTGCTCTCCGTCGGTGGCTTCTCCGGTTCCTGTCCGCCTGGCGTCGTCGATGCGGCAATGAGGGCGGCCGGCGCCGTTTCGATGGCGCCCTTCAAGGTCGAGTTCGATCGCGTCGCGAGCTTCTCGGCAAGTCATGGGCAGCGGGCGCTGGTCCTGACAGGCGATGGTGACGGTGTTGCCGGTTTCCTGAGGCTGCAAGAAGCTCTGAGCCAAGCGCTGATGAGGGCCGGCTTGAGACTCCCGCGGCAGTCAGGTTCCTCGCCTCATCTAACCATGGTGTATGACGAGAACCGAACTTGCGATTTCCCCATCGCGCCGATCGGCTGGACCGTCAGCCGCTTCGTTCTCGTCGACAGCCTGGTCGGCCAATCGCGGCACGAGCATCTGGGACAGTGGTTTCTCTAAAGATCGCAATCGGCAGCCGCCCGCACCGCGGGGCACCTGCGATCAGGCAGCCTGGGCGCCGGCCTTTGCGGCGATCCAGTTCCACGGCAGCAGCTCATCGAGCTTTGATGCCGGATGTCCGGCGATGCGGGCGAGGACGTCGGCGAGCCAGGCTTGCGGGTCGATATCGTTCATCTTGGCCGTGACGATCAGGCTGTACATGGCGGCGGCGCGCATCCCTCCGCGATCGGAGCCGGCGAAGAGCCACGACTTCCGTCCGAGCGCAATACCGCGCAGGCCGCGCTCGGCGGCGTTGTTCGACAGGCAGATGCGGCCATCGTCGAGGAAGCGCGTGAAGGCTGTCCAGCGCTTCAGCATGTAATCCATGGCTTTGGCGACATCATTGCCGCGTGGCAGCTTCGGTCGCTCGGCCCGCATCCAGGCTTCGAGATCGACGACGAGCGGCCGGCTCAGTTCCCGGCGCACGGCACGGCGCTCGTCGGCGCTCCGGCCGTTGATGCCGCGTTCGATCTCGAACAGCGCATCGACGCGCCGCACGGCCTCCAGAGCCAGCGGCGAGATCGGCGCTGCGACCTTGCCTTCCGCCTTGCGCCGCGCGCTGGCCTCGATGTCGGCGAGTGCGAAGAACGGCCGGCGCGCATGTGCCCAGCAGGCAGCCTCCAGGATCAGGCCCGGCTTTCGGTCGGCCTCGTACAGCCTGTTGTAGCCGCTATAGGCGTCGGCTTGCAGGATGCCCCGCCATCGCGCCAGGTGCTCCTTCACATGTGCGCCGCCACGGTCACGGGAGTAGTAGAACATCGCCGCTGGCGGCACTTTGCCACCGAACGGACGATCATCACGCACGTAGACCCAACATCTACCGGTGTGGGTCTTGCCTTTTGCAAGCACGGGCACCGTGGTGTCGTCACCGTGCAGCCGCTCGGCGGCAAAGACGTGCGCCTCGACACGATGGAGCAGCGGCTCCAGCACGGCGCATCCAGCACCGACCTGATCGGCGAGCGTCGACAGGGCGAGCGGCACGCGCTCGCGGCCATAGCGCTCGGCCTGCCGGTTCAGGGGCTGATGCTGGCCGAACTTCTCGAACAGCAGCATGGCCATGAGGTTCGGGCCTGCCCAGCCGCGCGGCGTGACGTGGAACGGCGCCGGCGGCTCGCTGATCCTCTCGCAATCCCGGCACGTCATTGCTCCGGGAACGGCTGACGCGACGGACGCTGGCGCGTGAACGGTGCAACGTTCGTCGTCTTCGCGGCAGCAGTCTCGGCGGCAATCTCGTCCTCGGTGGCGGCCGCCTCCAACTCTTCGAGACCGAGCTCCATCTGATCGAGGAGGCGCGCCGTTCGCTCGGATCGTGGTCCGTAGATCTGCCTCTTGAGCTTGGCGATCTCCAGGTTCTGTCGCGCGATCGTCGCCGCGTCGTCGGCGTTCCGGGCGCGCGCCAGCGCCAGCTCGGCTCTCAGTGTCGCGATGTCTTCGGGCTGCGAATCCATGCAACGAGAGAATCACAGACCACCGGCCGCCGCTCGCAGAAAGCGCAGCTATCCTGCACGTTCTGGCCGGAATGTGTGAACCGGGTTACGCCAATCGATCCCGTCGAGCATGTAGGCGAGTTGCGCGGCCGAAATGGAGACGCTGCCGCCGCTCACAGCCGGCCAAACGAACCGTCCGCGCTCCAGCCGCTTGGCGTACAGCGACAGCCCGAGGCCGTCGTGCCAGAGGATCTTGATCAGGTCGCCCCTGGCGCCGCGGAACACAAATAGATCGCCGGCGAAGGGATCGCGCCCGAGCGTCTCCTGAACCTGTAGCGCGAGCCCGTTCATGCCGCGGCGCATGTCGGTCCGTCCGACCGAGAGCCACACGCGCACACCCCCATTCTTGGAAGAAATTGGCGGCACCGGGATCATCGCTTCCTCAGCACATCGAGCACGCGCTTGAGCGCGCGGCCGTCGAAGCTTGAGCCGACGCGAATGCGGCAGTCGCCGCCAATCTCGATCTCGATCGTCTCCGACGTCGTCGGCGTCGGAGGCGCCGCACTTTCGTTCTCAGGCTCTGGCGTGATCGTCACCGGCACCAGCCCAGACGGGACTGGCGGGCGGCCGAGCGGCGCGCTCGCCTCTCCATACCGGCGCCGCCAGCTGAACACCTGGTTCGCGTTGACATTGTGCTGGCGCGCCACGACCGAAACCGATGCACCCGGCACCAATGTCGCCGCGACGATCTCGCGCTTCAGCGCCTCAGGCCAGCGCTTGTTGCGCCGCCGCTCCCGACTTGTGTCCATGATCGCATTTGTGGACACATCCAAATCCCGCGCTGCCTCGGATCAGCGCCAAGAATCCACCATCAACGGCATCACTGCAAGGCGGCTCTCACCGGAGGGAGACGTAGCATTTGAGGAAGACGTGCCCCATGTGGCGCCGCTAATCGTCGCGATCGGCCAGGCTGCTCAGAACCAAAGCATTCAAGAAAACGTGTACATTCAATAGCCAATACACGATTGACTCAAATCCAATCACACTTGATACAAACCACGACCTGAAACAAAATACAAATCACAGCTTAATACAAATATTCTCTCAAAATAATCGGCACTCTCAAAATAATCAGCATCAAAAACAAACAAAGCCCCGCCATGCTTTGCATGGATCGGGGCCCGTAATCACTTCTGATATCTACCCAGTCACGCCGGGCTTGTTTACGAGAATTACCTCGTTTCAAAGTTTGGTTGGTTTCGATGCGTTCGGCTTGGTCTGATCAGTTTGCGCTGCCAAGTCGTGCCCTCGCTCTTCAGCTCAGGCCCATGTGATACTGAGGTGGCGTCATTAAGCCTCCAATCACTGTTGTTCCACGTAACGATCCTCGTGTCCGTTAGAGCGTGCTGTCGGCTCTGCTCCAAAGCAGAACCTGGCATGAGCGGTCTCATCCATACTCGCTCAAATAACAATCACGACGAACGTCACATGTATAAGCTTGTCCTTATCGCACATAATGTCAAGGCTCCTCCGATAGAATTCGACGCACATATTTTATTCGCGAAACGACACGCATCAAAATTGCGGACGCCGATCGCTCGAATACTCAGATTTGCCGAACCATTCGACAACAACAGCCTTGTTGACCTAACCTGAAGGGGTCCATCAAATTCGCGAGAGAAACCTATGGCACCCATACACATCCCAGTACGCGAGGATTGGCTGGCGCAATCCGTCGAGGAGGTGATCGATCCCGGCCTCCCCATCGTCGATCCTCATCATCATCTGTGGGACGAGGGAGAGGGGCGATATTTGTTCCCCGAACTGCTGAGCGATTTGAACTCGGGTCACAATATCCGCGCCACGGTCTACGTGCAGTGCCGCTCGATGTATCGACGCAGCGGTCCAATAGAAATGAAGCCGGTGGGCGAGGTTGAATTCGTCAATGGCATCGCTGCTCAATCGGCGAGTGGACTTTATGGGAAGAGCGCTGCCTGCGCGGGGATCGTCGGATTTGCCGATCTAGCGCTAGGCCAACGCGCCACTCCCGTTTTGGAAGCTTTGATGCGCGCTGGCGGCGATCGGCTCCGCGGCATTCGCGTTCCAGTCGTTTTTCACGCACACCCGGACGTTAAATCCAGCGCTGCCTCGCCGCCGGGCGGCTTGATGCTCGACGCGAATTTCCGCGAAGGCGTCCGCTTGTTACCTCGATTCAATCTTTCGCTCGACGTCTGGGCCTACCACACCCAACTCGGCGAGATCGAAGCGCTGGCGCGGGCAACACCTGAGGTAACGATCATCGTCGATCATGCCGGCGGGCCCATCGGCCTGGGGCCGTACAAAGGACGAAAAGACGAAGTGTTCGCCGATTGGCGGCGTGGCATGACTTCGTTGGCGGCATTGCCGAACATTCGAGTTAAACTCGGCGGCCTTGGCATGCGCGTCAGTGGCCTGACGTTCCACGAGCGTGCAGCCCCGCCTTCATCGCAAGAATTAGCTGACGCGTGGCGTTCCTATGTCGAGAGCGCCATCGAATTGTTCGGGGCGGATCGCTGCATGTTCGAAAGCAACTTCCCGGTCGACAAGGGTATGTACAGCTACCGGACTTTTTGGAACGCCTGCAAGCGTTTGAGCGCTGGTTGCTCAACCTCGGAAAAGGCTGCGCTGTTCAGCGGCACCGCGAGCCGCGTCTACCGGCTGCCCGCGACGTTTTTTGATTGAGGATACTTGGCCATGCCTGAACGGCAGAGCAGCCGCTCGCTGCAAAAGCGCGGTCCTTCGTTGACGAGATGATGCAATCAAATCTAGCGTCATCAAAAAGCTGACAGAGGAATGCGCCATGACCCACGAGTTCGATCTTGTCGTCCGCAACGGTAACGTGCTCGACGGCACGGGCGCTCCACCTCAAGACGCCGATGTGGCGGTCAAAGACGGTCGCATCGTCCACGTCGGCCGGGTCTCGCAACGGGGACGCGAGGAGATCGACGCCCGCGGCCGGATCGTTACGCCGGGCTTCGTCGACATTCACACCCACTATGACGGACAGGCGGTGTGGGATAGCCGCATGACGCCGTCGGCATGGCACGGCGTGACGACGGCGGTGATGGGCAACTGCGGCGTCGGCTTTGCGCCGTGCCGCCCGCAAGATCGCGAAAAACTCGTCGAGTTGATGGAAGGCGTTGAGGACATTCCTGGCCCTGTCATGCACGAGGGTCTGAACTGGCAGTGGGAAACGTTCGAGGAGTATTTTGCAGCACTCAACCGGCGCGAACGCGATATCGATCTATGCGCTCTTCTCCCGCATGCGGCGCTGCGCGTGTATGTGATGGGCGACCGTGCGATCCGGCACGAGAAGGCAACACCAGCCGACATCGCCGAGATGCGCCGGATCACCGCTGACGCCGTTAAAGCCGGCGCGTTTGGCTTTTCAACCTCGCGCACCATTAGCCACAAGACGCTTGCTGGCGACTACACACCGACACTGCGCGCGAACGAGGACGAACTGCATGGCATTGCCGCCGGCATGACCGACGCGGGCGCAGGTTTCCTCGAAATGGTGTCCGACTGGAACGAGCCCGACGCCAAGAGCGAATTTGCCATGCTGCGCCGGGTGATCGAAAAGTGCGGCCGCACGGCGGTATTTTCGCTGACCCAACGGCATGAGAAGGAACGCTCGGAGGTTTGGAAGGAGCTGTTGGGCTATGCCGACGACGCGATTGCTGCCGGCCACTCGATCCGGCCCGTGGCCCCGCCGCGCCCGATCGGCTTGCTGCTCGGATTGGAAGGCAGTCAGAACCCATTCTCCGGTACGCCGACCTACAAATCGATCACGAAACTACCGCTCGCCGAGCGTGTCAAGGCAATGAACGATCCCGCTGTGCGGCAACGCATCTTGTCGGAAGATCCGATAGCCGGCAGCACGTTCCCGCTGATCAAACGCCTGATGTGGACGCAGATGTTCCGCTTTGGTAATCCGCCCAACTACATGCCGAAGCGCGAAGATTCAGTCGCCGCGATGGCTGAGCGTCAGAACCGCACGGCACCGGAAGTCGCCTATGACATCCTGATCGAAGACGGCGGCCGCAACTTCATCTATGCGCCGCTGGTCAACTACTTCAACTTCGACATGTCAGCGTCGGAAGCGATGCTCGACAATCGCAATACGATCATGGGGTTGGGCGATGGCGGCGCGCACGTTGGCTTCATTCTCGATGCCGGCTATCCGACGTGGCTGATGACCTACTGGGGTCGCGATCGCAAACGCTGGAGCATGCCTGAGGTCGTCCGCCGCTTGACGTCTGATCCGGCAAGTGCTGCAGGCCTTGGCGACCGGGGCGTGATCGCGGCTGGCATGAAAGCCGATCTCAACGTGATCGATCAAGCCGCCCTGAACTTCGGCCGTCCCTACGTCACTTTCGATCTGCCGGCCGGTGGCCGCCGCCTGTTGCAGAAAGCCGAGGGCTATGAAGCGACGATCGTTTCAGGCGCGGTTACCTATCGCAACGGCGAGGCGACCGGCGCATTGCCCGGCCGCGTCGTCAAAGGCCAGCGGCTGGCTGCATAGCAAGCGCAAAGAAATAGCAAGCTGGGTTTGGAGCAACTCGCTTTCAGCTCCAGCCTGCGAATTTTTGTAGGGGTCTCGCTACTACTGCACTGGCGACATGCGGGTTGTGATCAGGCGCTGCACGCTGATCGAGGGACGATCGATCAGCTCTCCGACGATCGGCGACATCACGTTCTTCCACTGGTCGCTTTCATACACCGCTTTGTACAGCCGCTCCCGTTCGGCTTCGCTCTCGAAGCGGCGGGTCCACACGTAAACCGAATCATCGGTTTCGCCGCGATAGCTACCGGTGATGACCATGCCTTTGGAGACTTGGAATGGAATGATCTCCTCTTCCATGTATTTGAGCCAAGCGTCCATCTTGCCTAGTTTGATCTTGTATTGACGCAATTCGTAGAATGCCATTGTGGTGTTACTCCCGTTCTTTTAACGCTGCTGTATGACTGCCGATCAAGCTTTCCTCGAACGCCCCATCGGCCACAAACTAAACCGGCCATTCACTTTAGAGCCAACAATTTCGGAGAGGAACGTGATGCGTGCTTTCACCTACGTCCGCACCCTGTTAGCAGTTGGCGTTGTATTCGCATCAGCCAGCATCTATTTGTTGAGCCAACCCACCACAGCCGCGGCACAGTCCGCTGGGAGCAACATGACCACCACACCATCAGGCCTGAAGATTACCGACACCACAGTCGGCACCGGCGCTAGTCCTAAGACCGGGCAGATCTGCGTCATGCACTACACCGGCTGGCTCTATAATGACGGCGTCAAAGGCCAGAAGTTCGACAGTTCGCTCGATCGTGGCCAACCTTTCGAGTTCTCGATCGGCAAGCGCCAAGTTATCGGCGGTTGGGACGAGGGTGTCGCCAGCATGAAGGTCGGCGGCAAGCGCACGCTCATCATTCCACCGGAACTAGGCTACGGTGCACGCGGCGCTGGTGGCGTCATCCCGCCGAACGCCACCTTGATGTTTGACGTCGAATTGCTCGACGTGAAGGGCTGACCAAAACGAAATCCGCCCGAGCCGTCCACAACCGAACCGCAATCACTTGACTCACAATCGCTTGACTCAACGGTGCGGCTTTCCGATTGTTCGGGCGATTTGTCGCGCTATGATACAATTCAACGAATCCCCTGAAGCAACCTGAGGAGAACGAACATCCGCCGTCCAGCTACACGAGACAACCAAGAGCGCGAGCCCAAAGGTCCCAAGATCAACGATTTGATCCGGGCCCGCGAAGTACGATTGATCGACGAGACTGGCGCAAACGTGGGCGTTGTCACCACCGTCGATGCGCTCGAGCGGGCCGCCGCTGCCGGCGTCGATCTGGTGGAGATTTCGCCTGACGCGAACCCGCCGGTCTGTAAAATTATGGACTACGGCAAATTCAAATATCAGGAACAGAAGAAAGCCGCCGAAGCCCGCAAGAACCAGAAAGTCGTCGAGTTGAAGGAGATCAAGATGCGTCCCAGCATCGATGATCACGACTACGACGTGAAAATGCGTTCGATGCGCCGGTTCTTCGAAGAGGGCGACAAGGTCAAGGTAACATTGCGGTTCCGAGGCCGTGAAATGGCCCACCAGGAACTCGGCATGAACGTGCTCAAGCGCGTTAAAGTCGATATCGAGAGTTTCGCAAAGGTCGAAACCGAGCCGCGCTTCGAAGCTCGTCAGCTGATCATGATATTGGCACCGAAGTAGCCGATGGTGTCCGACCCTCCGGGTCTGACACCCAAAACAGGTCGTGGAGACCGGAGCAATGGTGTGACACCGATCGAAGCCACAACCACCGCAATGTTGCAGGCACACCCGCCTCATCAACGCTGTTGCATTGAGGCCCGCGCCTGAGTATACCCACTCTCGAAGCCGCCCGGCAGGGCATGCCGTGGCGGTTTCATGCTGTTTGCAACACTCTTCGACCTCCCCCGAAGTGGCAACGCTTCGGGCGTACTTATGCTGATAGGCTAAGTAATTGGGATCGAACCAAAAATAGGAGCAACCAAATGCCCAAGCTGAAGACCAAGAGCGGCGCCAAAAAGCGCTTCAAGATGACCGGTACGGGGAAAGTTCGGGCCGCAGCACAAGGCAAGCGGCACGGCATGATCAAGCGGACGGCCAAGTTCGTTCGTTCGGCGCGCGGCACCATGGTGCTGAACGATAGCGACGCCAAGATCGTGAAAAAGTACATGCCTTACGCTCGTTAAGGCGCAACTTTTTCTAAACCCCTTTTTCCATTTGTCATCTGACGGAGCAATTCCATGGCACGCGTCAAACGCGGCGTTACCGCCCACGCCAAGCATAAGAAAATCTTTAAGGCCGCCAAAGGTTTCTACGGCCGCCGCAAGAATACCATCCGCATCGCCAAGCAAGCCGTCGAGAAATCGATGCAGTACGCGACGCGCGATCGTCGTCGTAAGAAGCGCACGTTCCGCGCCCTGTGGATCCAGCGTATCAACGCTGCCGTCCGCGAGCACGGCATGACCTACGGCCGCTTCATCGAGGGTCTGACCAAGGCCGGCATCGAGATCGATCGCAAGGTTCTGGCCGACTTGTGCGTCAAGGACCCGGTTGGCTTCAAGGCGCTCGTTGATCAGGCAGCCAAGCACGCAACGGTTCAAGTCAAGGCTGCTGCGTAGGCGCCTCAGCCTACACACCCTCCCTTTTCGTCATGGCCGCGGAGGCGGCCATCCACGACAAGCGTCTTCAGGACGGGTGTGGTGGTAAGTGAAATGATGCAACCGGGTTCGTCAGCATTCGGCACCGGTTGCGCTGATCCCTGTCGTGGGTGGCCGCCTCCGCGGCCATGACGAGATATTGGGAAAGTTGGGGTTCAGACGGCGGTTCGAAAATGTTAGGCTCAACCCCATGCAGACCGACGATTTGAAATCCCTCGAAACTTCGCTTCTCGCTGAGATTGCCAACGCTGGCGACCTCGGCGCGATTGAGGCCGTGCGCATTTCAGCGCTCGGCAAGAAGGGACGCATCCCAGAGCTGATGCAGAAACTCGGCGGCTTACCAGCCGAGGAGCGCAAGTCGTTCGGTGCAGCTGTCAACGCGCTCAAGTTTGTCGTTGGTGAGGCGCTGGAAGCGCGTAAATCAGCGCTCGAAGCCAGCGCACTTTCATCACGTCTTGCCTCAGAACGCGCCGACATCACGTTGCCGGTTCGGCCCGGTCCGTTGGCTGAAGGCCGCATCCATCCAGTGTCCCAAGTCTTCGACGAGATCATCGAGATCTTCGCCGACATGAGGTTTTCGGTCGCCGAAGGTCCCGATATCGAAACCGACGATCTCAACTTCACCAAGTTGAATATTCCGCCCGAGCATCCCTCGCGGCAGGACCACGACACGTTCTACCTCAAGCCCAAGGCTGACGGCTCGCGCATGGTATTGCGCACGCATACGAGCCCGGTGCAAATCCGCACGATGCTGAGCCAAAAGCCGCCGATCCGCATCATCGCGCCGGGTCGCGTCTACCGCAGCGACAGCGATCAGACGCACACGCCGATGTTCCACCAGATCGAGGGCTTGGTGATCGACGAGGCGACCCACATGGGTCATCTCAAATGGTGCCTCGAGGAATTCTGTAAGGCGTTCTTCGAGGTCGACAACGTCAAGATGCGCTTCCGGGCGTCGCATTTTCCATTCACCGAACCCAGCATGGAAGTCGATATCGATGCCGCCGCCATCGGCAAACCCGGCAAGTGGCTGGAAATCCTCGGCTCCGGCATGGTGCATCCGAAGGTCATCGCCAATTGCGGCCTCGATCCTGAGAAGTATCAGGGGTTCGCGTTCGGCATGGGCCTCGACCGCATTGCGATGCTGAAGTACGGCATCCCCGACCTGCGCGACATGTTCACCGGCGACGTTCGCTGGATGAAGCACTACGGCTTTCTGCCGCTCGATGTCCCGACGCTGGCTGGCGGCTTGTCGAGTTGATGCAGGTAGGTGCGCGTTCCTATCACCTTGAGCCGGCCGCCAATAACGAGTACCTCGACGGTTAGTCTCATACGGAGATGGAGACATCTCGGCGCATGCTGGCCGCTGCAAATATCTCGTTCGCGATCCTGCTCGCCATCGTCCTCACGGTCGCGATGGCGGTGATGTCGATCTATATCGTGTTCACCCACCAGGAACGGCAGGAAGAGATCGACAGTTGGGTCGATTACTCGTTCTCGCGCGAGACGCTGCGACGGGCATTTTTCTATTACCGTTGGATCGGCGTCTCGATGATCGTGTTCTATGTGCTGTTCACGATCAGCTGCCTGTTGCTGCAAGCCGAAGGCTATTCGATCTTCTCGGATAGCCGGACACCCGTAATCGCCGGTCCGATCGCCACCTCGTTTTTCACGATCGATCTAATGCTGCGCGGCGGGCTATTCGACTTCATGCAGCATTTCGACATGCGCGTGACGCATCTATACCTCAACCGGCAAAATCCCTGGTTCGTCTGGTATAGTTTCATGTTCCGGATGTTCTATGGCCTCACGCTGATCCGGCTGCTGTTTTCGCTCGCGTGGGTGCTGGCGAAGGTACGCGTGATGCGCCAGCGCCAGCGGGCCGCCGACGCGCAACTGAAGCTGTTCGACTGAACGTCGATCGGCGTGTTAGGTCGCGTAGAAAAATTCTGGCCCCGCGCCCACGAGTTTCGGATCGGGCTTGCCGATCAGCTTCTTGTTGCGGCCCTCATAATCGACCGCAGACAAAATCGAACGAATAGCCTCCAGCCTTGCGCGCCGCTGATCGTTCGCACGGATCACCGTCCACGGACACGTCGGCGTATGCGTGAAGCGGAACATTTCATGCTGGGCCTGGGTGTACTCGTCCCACTTCGAAAGTGCCGCGATATCGATATCCGACAGCTTCCACTGCTTGAGCGGATTTTGCTTGCGCTCGTGAAACCGTTGAAGCTGCATTTCGCGGCCTATCGTCAGATAAAACTTGAACAACTTGATGCCGTCGCGCACCAGCATTTCCTCAAGTTCTGGTGCCTCGCGCAGGAAATTGGCGACCTGATCGGCATCGGCAAACCCCATTACCCGTTCGACGCCCGCGCGATTGTACCAGGAGCGATCGAACAGCACGATATTACCGCTCGATGGCAGATGCGCGATATAGCGCTGGAAATACCATTCCGAGCTCGGTTTCCGTCGGCTTGGTCAACGCGACCGAATGGGCGTATCGAGGATTTAGAAACTCGAGGATGCTGCCGATGCAGCCGCCCTTGCCGGCACTGTCCCGGCCTTCGAAAAGGACCAAGAGGCGTTCGCCCGATTTCTTCAGGTGCGCTTGCATCTTGACGAGCTCGATCTGAAGGCCAACCAGATCTTCCTCATAGGGTTCGCGCTTCAGCTTTTTTTCATAAGGATAGCCGCCAGACCCCATCGCTGCTTCCGCAATCCCGGGCGGCAGCTCAGCATCATTGATGTCGAATTTTGGCATCTTCGTTCGAGGGTGATCGTCGGCCATCGCGGGGGTCCCGTTGCTCTGAATAGCGCCGCAACCAGCATGGTTACTGGCGCTTAACCGCGCAACAGAATTTGAGAAACAAGGTTGCCGATTAATGTTGCGGCCAAAACCTAGAGATTCCGCTCCTGACAAAGAAACTGTGATTCTAAACGCGAGCCGGTGGCGGCTGGAAACTCGCGCCGTCACTGTTGGCGCAGATGCATTGGTTGCGCACGGCACCTGACCTGCCTCGATCGTAAAAAAATCGACCGCCATTATGACACTCGCCACGCTCCGCAACATGGCGACCACAGTATGCTGTGGATGATCGGATGTACGCTGAAATTCTGATTGACCCGTATAGAACCATATGACCAATGTTTCGTGAACGTCGCACAGTCCGCGATTCTGTTGAGCGTTGCACGACATTCCAGGACGACCGGTAAGATTGCATCGAATTACAACAGGAGGCATGCATGGCGGGGCCATTTTCATACTATCAATATACAGTGAACGACACCGGGAACTTTGGCGTAGCACACAACGGGCTGCTGACTTCAGCCGGGACACTGGTCTCGGTGACGGAAACGGATGGTTTCCTGACGGATGGCGGCGCAATCGGCGTAACTGGCGGCAACAATGTCGCGGCCGACACGTTCACAATTGGCGCCACGACCTACACATCACGGGCGGTGTCGCGACGGGCGCCCGAGCGGGAGACTTCACCGCAACCGCTGCTGGCGTTACGTACTACTTCAGCAGCGCGAGCAATTTGACGTTGTTGTTTGACGTGAATGCTGTCGTAAACGGTTATGTCGGCAACATCGGCGCCAACGCACTCTCCGGCTCGGTACCTCTAATCGATGCGCTGAACATTGCCCTGACTTGCTTCCTCGCTGGCACCATGATCCGCACGCCAGCAGGTGAAACCGCGATCGATAATCTCGAAATCGGCGATCTCGTGATCACCGCCGATGGCAGCGCCAAGCCGGTCAAGTTCATCGGCTGTCAGACCGTCTCGATGCTGTTTGCCGATAAGGCCAAGTCCCAGCCGATCCTGATCAAGGCCGGTGCGTTGGGCGAGTACACGCCCGCGCGCAACCTGTACACGTCGCCCGGCCACGCCATGCTGATCGACGGCACGCTGGTGATCGCAGGTGCCCTCGTCAACGGCACTTCTGTCGTTCGCTGGAACGACGTTCCATCGGTGTTCACCTACTACCACATCGAGCTCGATGGCCACGAGATCGTATTTGCGGAAGGTGCCGCCACCGAAACCTATTGCGATAACGTGCCACGCGATGTGTTCGACAACGCGAGCGCGTACACAGCATTGTATCCAAACGCCAAGCCGATCACGCAACTCGATCTGCCAACCGTGAAATCGGCACGGCAGTTGCCAGCCACTTTGCGTCGCAAGCGCGCTGTCGCAATCGGCGCTACGGCCGCGGCAGCTAAAGCAGCCTGAGTGCTGGTTTGACAATTTGTTTGGCGGCGAAAATCGTGTCTCATCGATTTTTGCCGCTTTTTCGTGCCGGCCGAGCCATGTTGAAAACAATGTCGGTGCAATTGCCGCGGCTCCACGCATCACCTAACGTCTGGCGATGACGGATTATTCACCAGCAGTGCAGAGCCACGCGTAATGTCCACTGCCGCCGCCGCCTCGACCGGTCAAATCGCGACCTTATCCGCCGTAGAAATCGCTCAGCGGCGGACCGACGCAGAAAAGCTGGCAGCTGCGGGCGACTTGCCAGCCGCCGAAGCTGTCTATCGCGCCATTCTCGTCGCCGACCTAAAAAACATCTACGCGCTGATGGGTCTCGGCAATCTTGCTCGCCTGGCCAATGATCATGCGATTGCCGAGACGCGCTACGTTGAAGCGGCGGCGATCCATCCGCGCAGCACTTGGCCGCTATTCACGCTGATCAATCTCCACAGTGCGCAGCGCCAGTGGGAACAGGGCGAAGATATCGCCGCACGCGCGTTCGCACTGAATGCGACTGACTTCCACACCGCGATGGCCATCGGGCGGTTGCGGCGTGATCGCGGCGATCAATCAGCAGCACTCGCGGCATTTGAAATCGCCGTAAAAAGCGATCCAAAACACACCGGCGCTTGCGCCGAGGTTGGGCGGACATTGATGGCGCTCGACCGGCTCGATGAAGCGGAGCGTACGTTCACAGAGGGATTGCAAGTCGCAGCACCGGATCAGTGTCTGATCTTATATCGGTCGCTCGCGTCGGTGATGCGGAAGAAATCCGATCTTCCAGCCATCGTCATTTGGTTGCGCCAAGCGCACTAGTCCTCACCAAATGATGCCGCAATCCGGTCCGAGCTTGCGGCCGCACTCGTGGCCATCGCGAAATCGAACACCAACAATTCGGAGGTCATCGGGGGATTGCTGGAAGCATTGCGGCTCGCTCCCGACAGCCTGCCCACGATGATCGAATTGGCGACGGTGCATCGCAACGGTGGCCGGCTGGATGAAGCGTAGGCGCTTTACGAAAAGGTGCTCGCAAGTCAGCCGGCTCATTTATCCGCCATGCTGGGCATCGCTATAATTGCACGGCAGCGAGGCCAATTCCCAGATGCACTGGCCCATTTCGAAAAAGCCAAGCTCAGTCATCCCAAGAACTCGTGGGTGCAAATCGAGATTGGAAGATCGCTGCGCGATCTTACCCGTCTCGACGACGCCGAGACTGCGCTGCGCAAAGTGGATCCGTCCGATACGCACTATCGCCACGTACTTTCAAATCTGATCGAAATTGCACGCGCGCGCGGCGATACCCAGGCAACGATTACCTTAGTCAAAGAAACCGCTGCCCACAGCCCGGACCCGGTGACGACATTGGTCAATGCCGCGAACCAGGCGCTGAACCACCGCGACTTCGCCACTGCGCGCGCCATTACCCAAGAGATCGCGACGAGCGATCCAAACTCCATGCATGCGGCGATGATCGACGGGCGAATTTACCGCGCTGAGCAGAATCGTGCCGAAGCACACGCCGCATTCGCAATCGCCGCCGAACGGGCGCCGCACCTTGCCGCACCCTTGATTGAACTCGCCGCTGAATGCATGGCACTAGGCCAGGCCGAAACAGCTTCAGCGCATCTCGATGCGGCGCTCGCCCTCGAACCAGAGAATATCCAAGCCCTTTTGCAGCGTGCGGAGCGACATCGCGCCACTAAAGAGATTGCACCCGCGTTAGAGCTCTTGCGCCGCGCGCGTGCATCTTCGCCAACATCGCCGTGGCCTTATCTCAACGAGGCCCAACTACTCGCTTCGGAAGGTGATTTGGAATCGGCGTGCGCTCTCATTGCCGAGGGCCGCAACGTTTGCACCCCGGCTCCCGTGTTCGCTGCTCGTGAAGGTGGCCTCCTGCAAGAGGCCGGATATCTCGACCGCGCGCGCGCCGTATTCGACGAGGCATCTGCCACGTTCCCTCGCGATGTTTGGCTGTGGACCAGTCGTGTTAATCTCGCCATTGCGATGGGCGATTTTAAATTGGCCGAGCAAGCGTTGATTGATCCCCCCGCATCAACACCTTCCGATCGAGCCCGCGTGCTCATCGTCCGCGCAAGATTGGCCGAAGCGCATTGGCACATCGAGGACGCTTTACGTTACCTCGAAGAAGCAAGTTCAGGCGATCCGGCAAATGCGAGTGCGGCGCAAGAACTGGTTAAGCTCAGCCTGTTCAACTTTGATCTTGCAGGCGCCAAACGCCATCTACAAACATACGCGCACCTGCAGAGCGCGACAGCCAATGCCGCCGGACGCTCGCCCAACTTCACGCAATCGCAGCTCGGCCAGATTTTCGACGAGTTCTCGATCGATGCGCGGTTGGTCGCAACGGTTGCAGCGCTCGCCCGGCAAACCGATTGGCAGCGCCTCACCGGACTGACTGAGTTGGTGCGCCGAAATCCAGATTCGACCGCAACGGCTCTCGGCCTTCTGATCGGGTTGCGCCGGATGGGTACGTTTGCCGACACCAATGCGACCGATTTATCCGTTGGCGGAGCGGTGGCACCATCAATCCCCCGTGTCATCTGCCAATACTGGGACGGCGCTGTTCCTCCCGGCGACATTCGCTCCATGATCAACAGCTGGATCGCCACTCATCGTGATTATCGCCATCAACTTTTCAACGACGCGACGGCACTGCAATATCTGCGAGATCACTGCACGCCCGACGCATCTAAAGCTTTTCAGAGAACCCGAGATCGAGCCCAGCGCGCCGATCTATTCCGGATGGCGTATCTCTACACGCATGGTGGAATTTATATCGATGCGGATGATCGCTGCCGAGGTTCACTCGAGCAGTTGTTGAAGCCGGGCAAAACGCTGGTCGTTTTCCAGGAGGATTATGGGTCGATTGCCAACAATTTCATTGCTGTCGTACCCGGCCACCAGATTATCAGACGCGCACTCGATCGTGCCGTCGAGGCAATCCTGCGCGGCGACCGGGATATCGTTTGGCTATCGACGGGCCCCGGCATGTTCAGCCGCTCGTTCACGGCTGCACTATGCGAGCAAGCAACGCCGTTGGTCCAGGCACTCGTCAACATCGAAGTGCCCGACCGGCATCAGGTGAGACGCGCACTCGTGCCGTACTGTCAGGCGGGCTACAAGCGCAGTCCCCGTCATTGGCAGAACATCGCTTTTCCAAGCGCGGCGCGCGTCAAAACCACCGGCTTGTAACGCAAGCCAACGCGGAAAAAACCCAGCGTCCCATCAAGCGCGTCAAAAAAATGGCCGGAAGCGATCCCCCGATCGCGTCCGGCCTCCCCCACTTGCTGACCAGCTTTCGCTCGGCCGCACGTAACTCATATTTGCCTCAGGTGCCGGCCGGTTCCACTTTGGTAACCGGACGGGGCAGGTAGGCTGGTGACGTCTCGCCCGGATCGCGTTGATCACGACGGCGCACTTGCGGCGGCTGGAAGGCACGGCGCGCGTGAAATTCGCAGTAGGGCAGCGCTGGCACCTTGTCGCGATTGCAGAAGTGGAAGTCGGCCATCTGCGGATCGCCAATCGGCCAGCGGCAGCTGCAATCGGTGAGCGTCGCGATCGTGCGGCGTTCTTTCAGCGGAATATCGAGCTCTTCGACCGTGGGTACGAAAGGCTCGGCATCCATCGGATAAAGACCGCGCACGGCGGGATTGCCTTGCGACTGGAAGCGTGGCTTGGCGAGCCGCTTTGGCTGCTGTTGGGTCAGAGCGACCCTGGCGCGTGGCCGATGGCTCTTCATACGTGAAGTGGTCGCGCGTCCGGATAGTCCAAGCCGATGGACCTTGCCGATAACGGCGTTGCGGGTGACGCCGCCGAGGCGTCCTGCGATCTGGCTGGCGCTAAGTCCTTCGGACCAAAGCTTCTTAAGCAGCTCTACGCGCTCGTCGTTCCAAGCCATGTTGTTCGCTCCAAACAAAAATACTGGCGATCGCTCGCGCCTGTTGGCACGAACGTCTGCGAGATCGACTGCGGAAGCGGACGCGAGCTTGCGCTCGTTCGCACTGCATGGACGCAGATCGACGGATTACGGACGCTGAACTGGAGAACGCTTAACTGGGGACTGGCGCGGGGCCCGGCAGGTATACTCACCCACTGCAGGACAGTGCTTACTCGTGCACAAACGCGCTTACTGATAGAACTGGCAGCACAACTGCCATGACACAAGAAACACAGGCAGCAAAGCTGCCACAACTCAAGATATAGAGCGCTTCATCTACGGCTCTCTATGGGTAGACATTACCGCAGATGAGAATTCGCGCACAAGCCAATGCCACCATTCACTCGGCTATTGACACTCTCTCGTGTCTGATCAGCCACAGATGATTCGTGTTCGCTGTATGTTTCTGTACGATCCGGCTGAGCCGCTTTACGCGTGGATCTTGATGATCACTTCAATCTCAACCGAGATGTTGCCGGGCAACGATCCCATGCCCACAGCCGATCGCGCATGGCGGCCGCGATCGCCCAGGATCTCGACGAACAAGTCCGAGCAGCCGTTGATCACTTTGGGCTGATCCTCGAATTCGGGCACACCGTTGACCATGCCGAGAACTTTCAAAATCTCGACCTTGCCGAGATCACCGGCTGCGAGCTTGGCCGCTGCCAGCAGTCCCAATCCAACTAGGCGGGCGTGCTCGTAGGCTTGTTCGATCGTCACATCGCGACCGACCTTACCGGTGCACATGCTGCCATCCGGACGCCGCGGGCCCTGTCCCGACAAATACACCGTATTGCCATCCCGCTTGAACGGAACGTAGTTGGCGACCGGCGTCGGCACCGTCGGCAGTTTCAGACCAAGTTTCTCGAGCTTTTGTTCTGGCGTCATTGCCGTTGCTCCCTAATCGCTGTGCGTATACCGGTAGCTTCTTGAATAGTACGAAAAGCCGGCAGCCGCAATTTTCAGGCTCTGTGACGAAACGCGACCGGATATCGAAATCAAATGCCTGCTCGTCCAGATGATACCGCGATCGCTCATTCCGAACCGCTATGTGCGTTGTTGGCACTAACCACTGCGGTGCAAGCACTCGCGACGTTTTCAGTTTTCGCCTTGCCGACCCTGGCGCCAAAGGCTGCGGTGGCATTCGGCGTCGCCCCGCAATGGATCGGCTATCAAGTCAGTGTCATATATATCGCAGCCGCTGTCATGTCGGGGTACGCGGGCGTCATCGTGCGTCGTTATGGCCCCTGCACCGCAAGCCTCGCGGCTTTGGCCATTTGCATCTGCGGTCTACTGGGCCTCAGCACCGGCACGATGGCGGCAACGGTCGCCGGCTCCACGCTGATAGGAATCGGGTATGGCCTCACCAACCCGGCAGCCGCCCAACTTTTGTTCAAATACGCGCCGCCGGGGCGACGCAATTTGATCTTTGCGATCAAACAGGCCGGCGTGCCCATCGGTGGCATGATTGCGGCGACAGTATTGCCTCGTTTAAGCGAGAGCATTGGCTGGCAGGGCGCCATTGCCGCGAGCACATTGGCGTTCGCATTCGTTGCCGTGCCTCTATGGGGCAAGCGTTCCCGGTGGGACGAGGATGCCGATCCGAATGCCGGCCTCAAGGATGGTGCGCTCGCCGGCCTCAAGCTCGTTTGGCGAAATGAGTTGTTGCGCTCGCTCGCTTTCACCGGATTGTGTTTCGCGGGATTTCAGGTGTGCCTGATCGCATTTGCCGTAACGATGCTTGCGACCGAGTTCGGCTGGACACTCGTTGAGGCCGGACTAATCGCGGCGCTGATGCAGGTGGCCGGAATTGCCGGACGTCTGATTTGGAGCTTGGTGGCCGATCGTTTTGGCCAGGGCCTCACAATCTTGAGCATCGTTGGCACCATGGCAACGGTTTTCGCGCTGGCAACTTCGATGATGAGCCCCGCCTGGTCGACCACCGCCCTCGTGCTCGTACTCTTTGGATTTGGTTTCAGCATCATCGGTTGGAACGGCGTTTACATGGCGCAAACCGCGCGCATTAGTGGATCAAAGGATGTCGGCATCGCCACGGGCGGCGTTTTGATGTTCAACTTCGCGGGCGTCATCGTCGCACCGGCGACCTTTGGCCTAATCTCAAAGATGAACGGCAGTATCGCCGCGACATTTGGATTGTTCGCGCTTCTTCCGCTGATTGGCACGCTGTTATTACTGTGGGCGATCCGCCGCGATCGTATTTCAAGGCAAGCCGGATGATCCAAACGTGCCTTGAAATATGCGCTCGATCAAACCGATCTCAACGCGACGTCGGCTTGAAGCTCTTGTTCACCGGGGGCAGTGCTGCCGTCGTCGTAACGCTGGGCGCCCATGCACCACCTGCCGCCGGATTTTCTTCGGAGCCGCCGCGCAATGGCGAATAAGCATCCGGCCCGTCGCGCTTGATCACTGCCGGCTGTACCGAATTAGCTTTCGGTGCGCCTTGCGCTGGCACTCGCACCATCTGGCGCACGTACTCGACATTGGCAGCTGCGTTCTCGATCGGGATGTCCTTGGCAGACACGATCCGTGCCTCGTCGTATTTGCCCTGAAGCCCCAGGACGAGTGCCAGGTTTTGCCGCACTTTCGGATCGTTATCGGGCGCATCGGAAACCGTGCGCAGCATCGCTTCGGCGCGCGGTGCTTCACCGCTGGCAGCGTGTGCCATCGCGATATTACTCACGACCGATGGTTGGTTCGGCGACAATAGCAATGCGCGCTCATAGAGCGGGATCGCCTGCTTGTATTGGCCCTGCTTGGCGAAAGCCGTGCCGCGCGCCGAGATGATCTTCCAATCTGGGCTGGCTGGATCATCCGCCACTTCGAGGAGCTTTTGCGCGAGGCTCGTTTGCCCGGCGTCGAGCGCAAGACGACCATACTCCGATGCCAATTCGCGGTTCGAGCCGTGATAGATCGATGCGTTCTGCAGAACGGCCAACGCTTGTTCTTTTTGGCCGGCGGCCTTGAGGTTCTTCGAATAACTGATCGCCGCCTTCAAATCGCGCGGGTTCTTCGCGTTCTCTTTACCCCAGTATCCGAGAGCCTTTTCCAGTTCGGTTTGCGGCGGCTTGCTTGGATCTTCCTTTTCCGCAACTGGAGCGTCGGCGAGCATGAACGTATCGCTCAATTTGGGCACATTGGCGCACGCTCCGAGCAGCATCGCTGCGAGCACGGCTGCCACGACAGGTAATGAATTGCGCTTCAAGTCAGGCGCAGCCTGATTGGAACGAACATCTGATCGGCACATGACCGAGGGTCCCCGCGATAAAACACGGGACACGACTGCCCCGCAATCGTCACTATGCGGCACAGCAGTCAATAAACATTTAACCTTGCAAACATGCTGAGTACATCGAAGGCTCAAAGCTTACCGGTTGCACAGACGGCCGCGAACATGCGATCCGATTGGCACCGGCGACAAGGGATACGCACGATGACCGACACGGTCCAACCACAAGCACTCACATCCTGCAGCAGCTGCTTCCTGGCGCCGGATGCGAGCCCGGGCGGAGCTACAGTCTGGTTGATCCGCCAGGGAACGGACCTCGCCACTGTGGATGGCTTGTCGCCAGCTCATCGCGGCTGGCTGTCGAGCCAGAACTTTACCGGTCAAGCCAAGCGCTACGTGCTACTGCCTGGTCCTAACGGCGAGCCCGCCGGAGCGGTACTTGGCCTTGGTGACGGGAATGCCGGTGAGCCGTGCGGCCCGTCTGAACTTCTGGCCGGACTGTTGCCCGGCCTGCTGCCAGCTGGAACTTGGACCTTGGCCGCGGGTTCGGCCAATCCTGAACTTGCGGCCGTCGCTTGGGGATTGGGCGCCTATAAATTCCGCCGCTACAAATCGGCTAACGGCGCCACCGCTACACCGGTTCTGCGCCTGTCGCCTGGCCTCGATATCGACCGCGTGACCTCGATTGTCGACGGGATTTGGCAGGCCCGCGACATGATTAACACACCGGCCAACGATATGGGGCCAGTTGAACTTGAAGCGGCAACGCGCGCCGTCGCTGCTGCCCACGGAGTTGCAGCAACATCGATCATCGGTGATGCGTTGCTCGAAAACGGTTGCCGCCTGATCCACGCGGTGGGCCGGGCCAGCCCCCGCGAACCTCGCCTCATCGACTTCAGTTGGGGCCGCGAGGGCGCACCCAAAATTACCCTGGTCGGCAAGGGCATTTGCTTTGATACCGGCGGTCTCGACATCAAGCCATCAAGCGGCATGTTGATCATGAAAAAGGACATGGGCGGCGCGGCCAGCGTGCTCGCCACCGCCCACATGATCATGTCGGCAAAGCTCGACGTGCGACTGCGGGTGTTGATCGCGGCGGCGGAAAACAGCATCGCCGGCAATGCGTTCCGTCCCGGCGACGTCATCAAGAGCCGCTCCGGCCAGACGGTCGAGATCGGCAATACGGATGCGGAAGGACGCCTCGTCCTCGCCGACGCGCTGTCGATTGCCGACGAAGACGCGCCCGACATGCTGCTGACCTTTGCCACCCTCACCGGTGCCGCTCGCGTCGCGCTCGGTGCCGACTTGCCACCGCTATTTTGCGATGACGACGTTTTCGCCCGGCAGATCGAAGCGGCCGGCCTCGCCGTTGGCGATCCGCTATGGCGCATGCCGTTCTGGCCAGGCTATGAACGGCATCTCGACAGTGAAGTAGCGGATATGAACAATGTCTCGGATGGTGGATTCGCCGGCGCCATAACGGCTGCACTTTTTCTTCGGCGCTTCGTATCGAAAGCCAAACGATACGCCCACATTGATATGTATGGGTGGCGCCAGTCACCACGGCCGCTTGGACCAAAAGGCGCCGAAGCGCACGCCGCACGCGCCGTGTTCGAAGCGCTTCGCCGCCAAACTTCGTCTTAAAAACAATCGAGCGTAAAAAAACCGATGCCAACCAGACCGCCTGCTCTGCCGCCCACCAAGCCGCCCGGTCCACCCGACCCCCGGGTCAACGCCTGGCGTGCCGATCTTGCCGCGAAAGCCCTGCACGGCGTTGTCCAGGCGCCCCGCTACGTCGAAGGCGTCATCGGCCAAGTCGTCTGGCCGCTCGTGCCCTTGCGCCGAAATCCGGTGGCGTCGGCCGGCCTCGATTCCGAACTATTGTTCGGTGAGACCGTCACGATCTATGATCAAGCCGAAGGCTGGGCTTGGGTACAAGCCGAGCGCGATCGGTATGTCGGGTACGTGCCCGCCGACGCGCTCCATCCCCAACTATCCACGGCGACACATAGCGTCAGCGCGCTTGGCACGTTCATTTATCCGGTGGCCGATATCAAAGCGCCGCCGATGATGCACGTCAGCTTGGGCTGCCAACTGCGGATCGAAGATCGCGACGAGCGGTTCAGCCGCTTGGCCAGTGGCGGCTATATCGTCAACCGGCACATCGCCGAAAAAGGCCGTTACGCGCGTGACTTCGTCGAGATTGCCGAGCGCTTCATCGGTACGCCTTATCTATGGGGTGGGCGGACCCGGATCGGCCTCGACTGCTCCGGGCTATTACAGATCTGCCTGCATGCGGCCGGGCACGTCGCACCTCGCGATAGCGACATGCAAGAGGTTCAACTCGGCCTGCGCATCAAAACCAAGGATGGACTAGAGGGCCTCGAACGCGGCGACCTCGTGTTCTGGAAAGGCCACGTCGGCATCATGCTCGACGGTGTGATGATGATCCACGCCAACGCCCATCACATGGCTGTTTCGGTCGAGCCACTGAACGAGGCGTCCGCACGCATTGCAAAAACCGGCACGCCGATCAGCTCGATCAAGCGGCTCGGAAAATCAAAGCCGGTCAAGACATCATGATCAAGCCCCGCCTCCCCTCCGGCCCAGAGCCCAAGCCATTGAATCACGCCGAGCTCGGTCGTGTACTCGACTGGCAAAGGCGAATGTACTGGTTCTATGGCGCAGCCATGGTGCTGATCACAACTGGCTTCTATCTGATGATCAAGTTTGGCGAGACCGGTTGGGTCCGCCCCATCTTGCTGGTCATGCTGCTCGCACTGATGATTGTCGGCGCCTACGTCCAATTTCGCGAGCGCTGTCCGCGTTGCCAAACTCTGTTGGGCCGGCAGTCGCGCTTCGTCCTAGGCGCAAAATGCAAGCGTTGCGGCGTGGCTTTCCCGCGTGACAACGACGGCGGTCACGCCCCGCGCGCGTAGGGAATGTAATGGCGATCTCGCCGCATCAAGCCATCGGGATCAGTTGAATTAGTCGTTCGAACGGCTCGCCGTGACGACCACACGCGGCCACCTTCAGGCGAGATCTTGGTCGCGATCGCCACAACCATACCGGTGCTGGCCGTCGACCAAGTGGACGTCACCAGCTGACCGTTTGTGACAGCCGCCAGCAACGGCGTAAACATTTCCATGCTGGTGATCGCTTGATCCTCGTAGGTCTCAGGCCCCACCGTCAGATCGAAGCGCTGATCAAGCCGGAGCATCAGCTCGAACGGGCATGCCTCGTTGGCGTTCGGTACCGCTGACACCCGCCAGGTAGCCTCATCCCGATGGGTCTCGATAGCCGCGACCCCCGACAGCGATTTTAACCACGCTTCAAGATCTGCGACGGTCGCGCGAAATCTCGTAATGTAGACATCATCTGACAGCATACTTTGCGATAATGCGTTTCGGGCCGCTGTGTCGAGTGGAACCTTCTGCCGCACCGGCAATTCAGGTGAGCGAGCGTTAGACTGAGGATTGTACTGCCAGAATGCCGGAGAATGGCGGCGCTGAGGAGCGCTTTTGATGCAGCCACCCCACACTGACACCAGAAAATGTGCGAATGCCGCAATGATGGTGCACGATTACGCAGCATGCCTTGAATAACTCCAGCATTTGGTGACAACTGCCAACGTCGGAGTGTTGAAATCTTGCCAACCGATCCCGAACAGCCTCGAGGTGCAGGAACGTGGATGAGCTAAAGCTCGACAAGTTGTCGTTAAAAGAACTCCAAGAACTCAATCAAAACATCGATGCAGCAATTCGAGCTGCGATTCGAGCACGGTCCGAGATGAAAGCCAAAGCAGTCGGACCCGCCGTGATGACACCCGTCAAAGTTGACCTGGAGCGCGAACGCGACGCTTGGATCGCGCAGAAACGGTCGTCAAAGCTGCTTTCGACGCCCTAAGCGGCAGCGGGCAGCAGGTTCTCGCCACCCTGGCTGATTTAGCCGTTAGCCGGGCACGACGACGATGTGCACGCCAAGGCCTTCGGCTGCATCGATCAACAGATGTGGCGCTCCCAGCGAGCCCGGCCGCAAACCGTTCGACAGGAACACGTCGCGCGTCCGCTCGAGGTCCGACGAGGTGAGCGTGATCGCTGAAACACTTGGGTTGTCCGGCAATCGGGTTGCACCGAACAATTGCGATGCGTTTTTACGGGTGACGAAGCGGACGCGCCCGCGATCCAGCAGGATCAAGCGATCATCCTTGTCGGACATGACGCTGCGCCCCAGAAATTTCGAAAATCGCTCGGCACTTTCCGCCGGTTTGTCGACAACGATTGCGGCTTCGATCAATCCCGTGATGCAACTCTCGGGCGGCAGGTAGCGCTTCTGCCACATATGCTCCGGCGAGTGATGCGTAAGGATCTGCGCACGCGCTTCGGGAAAGACATCATAGCCTGTGCGGACAACCGTGAACGCAACTTCGGCCGGCTCTCCATTCTCCGCCTCGATGGTGCGGCGCAAATGCACAGTTGGCTGGACTTCGAAACCGCCGCCCCGCAACCTCGTCGCATCTGCTTCAGCGTCCGCTACCGAAAATGCGAGCAGGTGAATGCCGATATGGCGCGCGATCGATTTCTTCAGATGCTGCACGGTCGAATTGTCGATATCGCCGTAGGGCGTGAGTATCTCGAGATATCCGGTTGGCAACATGGCCAACCGATTGGCCGTGCCTGTTGGCGTCCGAACGCCGGTCGCGGGGTCGGTTACGCCATGAACAGACAAAGGCGTCAACGGCAAACCCAGGTTGTCGAAGGCGACCTCGGCGGCCGCCATGTCGGGCACCATCCAGCCGACGTGATCGAGAAAGATCTGGCCGGGCCGTGGCAACTGCAAGGGGGGTGGCACGGTTGACGTTAAAGGCATGCGAACACTCGCTGGGTTCAAAACGCTCAAGCCATCTTACTCGCAGTGCAGCAATTTGCACGTCGAACTTATAAACAGTAACTCCGTGAGCAAAAGGTGCATGGCGGGCACGCACCGGACAGCGGTTGAAGTGGCGACCTCGCCGCGCCAAGGTGCCTGCAAACATTCGGGGATCCCATGAGCAAATTTTCCAAGCCAATGACAATCGGAATCGTCGGTACCGGCGCGATGGGACGCGGAATAGCCCAGGTATCCGTTGAAGGCGGGCTCAACGTCCAGCTGTTCGACGTGCAGCCCGGCGCTGCAGCTAAAGCGCAGGCATTCATTGGATCGATGATCGAACGTAGCGTCGCCAAAGGCACCCGAACCGCCGGACAGGCAGCCGAAGTGATGGCCCGCGTCCACGTTGTCGAAGCCTTTGAGGACCTCAAGGCATGCGACATTGTTGTCGAAGCAATCCTGGAAATGCTCGAAGCCAAACAATCACTGTTCGCCGACCTCGACGCCTTGTGCGGGCCGGACACGATCCTGGCGTCGAACACGTCTTCGTTGCCGATCACTGCGATCGCGGCTCGTTGCAAACATCCCGAACGCGTCGCCGGATTGCACTTTTTCAATCCCGTGCCGTTGATGAAACTGGTCGAGGTCATCCCCGGCCTGAAAACCGCAACGGAAGTTACCGCGAAGTTGATGGAGGTGTCGCGCCTGATGACGCGCGAGCCTGTCCTGTGCACCGATAGCCCGGGCTTCATCGTCAATCATATCGGCCGCGCCTATGTGCCGGAGGCTGCCCGGATCGTGTCGGAAGGCATTGCGACATTCGACGAGATTGATCGCATCATGACGGCAACCGTCGGCATGCGGATGGGGCCATTCCAGCTGCTTGATCTGGTCGGCGCCGACGTCTCGGTCGCGGTCATGGAAAGCCTGTACGGACAGTTCTATCAGGAGCCGATGTATGCACCACAGCCCGTGTTGCGCGCGCGGGTCGATGGCGGTGCGTTCGGGCAGAAATCGGGCGCCGGATGGTATCAGTACAAAGAAGGCAAGCGGGTCGAGCCAACGCCGAAAGCGGCCCCGTCTGCGCGGCCCAAATCGGTATGGGTGTATCCCTCACAGAGCCATGCCGATCTACAGGCGCCGCTCATCGCGCTATTCGAAAAATCCGGTGTGACGGTCGAGACCGGAGAGAAGCCGAGCGCTTCAGCCCTCGTCGTGATCACGCCGATCGGTTATGACGTGACAACCGCGGTCTACGATCTGAAACTCGACGGCGCCCGCACGGTTGCGGTGGACGTGTTGTTCGGCATCGATGGCCCCCGCACGTTGATGGTCACCCCAGCCACTTCGCCTGCCATGCGCGATGCCGCACACGGATTGCTCGGCTCGGACGGTGGCGGCGTCATCGTGATCAACGACAGCCCGGGCTTCATTGCCCAGCGTATCGTTGCACATATTATCAACGTCGGTTGTCAGATTGCCCAGCGCGGCGTGGCGAGCCCAGAAGACATCGACAAGAGCGCCAAGCTCGGACTGGCTTACCCGATGGGACCGCTCGCCTGGGGTGACAAGCTCTGCGTTGAGCGCATCCATTTCATATTGCAACGGCTGCACACGTTCTATGGCGAGCCACGCTATCGCCCCTCATCATGGCTCAAGCGGCGTGCGCAACTTGGGTTATCGCTGCTGACCCCTGACGGAAAAGGCTAAGACCCGATGAGTTTTGAGCGCCTTTTCCACCCGCGCGGGATCGCGATTATCGGTGCTTCGGCCGACGTCAGGCGCATTGGCGGACATACCCTGCCCGCGCTGCAAAAAGCCGGTTACAAGGGCGGTATATTCCCGGTTAATCCGCGTTATCCGGAAATCGGCGGACTACCTTGCTTCGCCTCTTGTGCAGCGATCAAGGCGCCTTGCGACATGGCGATCGTTGCCGTTCCAGCGCCGCTCGTTGCCCAAGCGATCCGTGATTGCGGCAATGCTGGGATCGGCTTCGCAGTCATCCTGACCGCTGGATTTCGCGAAACCGGCGCTGACGGCGCCAAGCTCGAGGCCGAGCTCAAGCAAGTTGCCGCCGAAGCCAAGGTTCGCCTTATCGGACCCAATTGCCAAGGCTTGATTTCCCTACAGGAACGCGTGTGGGCGGTGTTCGGGTCGGTATCGGAGGAAACCGAATTGCGGCCCGGTGACGTCTCGTGCGCATTCCAGTCGGGCGGATTCGGCTACGCGATCGTCAACCTCGCCGAGGCGCAGGGCGTCGGCTTTCGCTACTGCGTATCATCGGGCAACGAGACCGATGTCGCCATGCCTGAATTGCTGTCGGCATTCCTTGACGATCCGGGAACGCAGATGGTGTTCGGCGTCATGGAGGGCACGCCTGACGCGCGCGGGCTCATCGAGCTCGGACGAAAATCGTTGCAGCTCGGCAAACCGGTGCTGATTTGGAAGAGCGCCACCACCGACGTCGGTGCGAAAGCCGCCCAATCGCACACCGCCAACATGATCGGCCGCACGGATCTCTACCGCGCCGCATTCCGTCAATCCGGCATCATCGAGGTCGGCGATGTCGAACCGATCGTCGACGTGGCAAAGCTCGTGGCACATGGACGCTTCCCGAAAGGCCCGAATGTTGGCGTGCTGTCGATCTCCGGCGGCTCCGGCATCGTGTTTGCCGATCGCGCGATCGCAGGCGGATTGGCACTGCCCTCATTCAGTGAAAGCACGCTCGCAGCCTTGCGAACGATCATCCCGGCGTTTGGCTCGATCCAAAACCCTGCCGACGTGACCGCAGGCATATTCAACGACATGACACTGCTCACGCGCACGATCGAGATCGTGCTGGCCGATCCCAACGTCGATCAGCTGTGCGTGCTGTTGGCTTCGATCCCCGGCGCACCAGCGGCGCGTGCTGCCGAAGCGATAGTGTCGGCGGCCAGGACCACGCAAAAACCGGTCCACGTTGGCTGGTCGGGCCGCCGCGCGAAATCCGAGGAGGCTTATGCCATGCTCGAGGCCGCTCGCATTGCGGTCATTCCAACACCGGTGCGATTGGCCGACGCGGCGGCGCGACTGGCGAAATTCGCGATCGATCAGCAACGGCTGTTACCGCGTCGCGTGCCAGACATTGGACCACTGCCAGCCGATCTCGCGCTGCCAGCAAACGCTGGCGCACTCAACGAGGCCGACAGCAAAGCATTGCTCGCCAAGTTTGGTATTCCGATTACGCGGGAAGTATTTGTTCCACTCGGAGCCGATGTTCACGCGGCATCCGCTCACCTGTCGCCACCCTTCGCAATAAAAGTTGTCGCTGGCGCGATTGCCCACAAGAGCGACGTTGGTGGCGTGAAACTCAACGTGCCATCGGGAGCGGCACTCTCAAGTGCTGCGGCAGAAGTTGTCGCCAATGCGCGCGCCGCCCAACCCGGTGTTAAAATCGACGGTATACTTGCGGCCGAAATGGCGGCGGGCGTCGAAGTTCTGGTCGGCGTCATCAACGATCGCGTGTTTGGCCCGACGATCGCGCTTGGATTGGGTGGGGTGATGACCGAAATTCTCGGCGACATCACCTATCGCATCGCACCTTTTGATTTAGCCACCGCCGATGACATGATTGCGGAACTCAAGGGCGCACGGCTATTCAACGGCTATCGCGGCAGCAGCCCTGCGGATCGCGAGGCGCTCGCGCAAATGCTGGTCGACGTATCGAAAATGGCGATGGCGTTGCGCGATAGAATACAAGAAATCGATATCAACCCGGTGTTCGTGCGCGCCGTGGGCGAGGGTGTCGTCGCGGCGGATGCCTACGTGGTTTTGCGGTAGGAAAAGTCGAGCGCTTGGGCAACGCCCAGACATGAACGCAGGTCACCTTAGTTATGCGCTGATATTCCAACAGATTCACGCTCGACGGCGCATGCCAAGACGCGATAGTCTCAACACCTTGCTTACCGCGTGGCGCTGACGGGCGTGTTAGCCCGGGAAATGAAAATGATCGATACCCAAAGGCCGGAGCAACCGCTGAATATACCGAACGTGATTACGGTCGGCCGTGTCATCCTCGTACCCGTTGTCTTTTGGCTGCTCGTATCGGGTCGCGTACAGGCGGCGTTCTTCGCGTTCGTGGTCGCCGGCATCAGTGACGCCGTCGATGGGTATCTCGCTAAACGCTTTGGTTGGACGACGGAACTTGGCGCATATCTCGACCCGCTCGCTGACAAGCTATTGTTGGTATCGATCTTTGTCGCGATGGGCGTGCTGGGAGAAGTCCCATCGTGGCTGGTGATCGGCGTGGTGACGCGAGATATCATGATCATCGCTGCCGTGATGTTGTCATGGCTGATGGATCATCCGGTGCGCATTCGCCCGTTAGCGGTTAGCAAAGCCAATACGGCCGCGCAATTGGTGCTCGCGTCCACGGTCCTGGCCGATGTCGGATTTGGTCTCGGCTTGGGCACACTGCGTTGGATTTTGGTCGGGACTACGGCGGTGCTGACGCTTGCCTCGCTCGCCGCCTACATGCGCGCGTGGATGCATCATATGACCGGCTATGTTCCAACCGACACCGCTGGCTAATATCTGCTAATCTGATCGCGGATTGAACCGTGCACATTGGCTCGTTCAAATTGGGGGAGAGAGACACATGCGTGTCGAACGCCAGGTTTTATTCTGGCTTGCGGCGCTATTGGCCGTAGTGCTGGCGCTCCTTGCTCTGAAAGATGTCTTGCTGCCGTTCTTGATCGGCATCGTGATCGCTTATGCGCTCAATCCGTTGGCGGATCGGCTTTCGAGAATTGGGATCAATCGCGCCATCGCATCCGGCTTGATCGTGGCCGCACTCATTGTTGTGATCGTGGTGCTACTCGTGTTCCTCGTGCCGCTGCTTGCCAATCAAGTCCAGCAAATGGGACTTTCACTGCCCGGCGAGCTCGAACGATTGCGCGGAGTTGTCGAAAACTGGGCACGTGAGCGTCTCGGCGACCATTTTCCCGACTTCAAGGCAGCCCTCGATCGAGCGGTCTCTGACTTCTCCGGCAACTGGTCAGGCGTTGCCGGTTCCATCGCGAAGTCCGTATGGTCGCAGGGTTTGGCGCTCGTCAACTTTTTGTCGTTGTTGCTGATTACGCCACTGGTCGTGTTCTACCTGCTCGTCGATTGGCATCCCATGCTCGAACGAATTGAAACCTGGCTGCCGCGTGATCACAAGGCGACGATCACGCAGCTCGCTGGCGAAATCAACGATGCCATTTCGGCCTTCATTCGCGGGCAAGGTCTCGTGTGCATGGCGCTTGGGATCATTTACGCGGTTGGGCTCACGCTGATCGGTCTGCGATACGGCCTGCTGATCGGGCTTGCCACCGGCCTCTTGAGTTTCATGCCTTTCGTCGGCTGGGCGCTCGGATTGCTGATAGCTTCCGTCCTGGCGGTATTGCAGTTTTGGCCCGATACTCTCCCTTTGCTCGAGGTGTTGGGCGTGTTTGCACTCGGACAAGTCATCGATGCGGCGGTGTTGTCGCCCAAGATCGTCGGCTCGAAAATAGGCCTTCACCCGGTGTGGCTGATTGCGGCTTTGTTCGTGTTCAGCTACCTGTTTGGGTTTGCCGGCGTACTGGTCGCCGTGCCGGTCGCGGCGGCCATTGCGGTCCTCGTCCGTTTCGCGCTTGAAGTCTACCTCGGTTCGTCGATCTACAAGGGTCGCGCTAGCAATCCCCCGGTCGGTACACCTTGACCAGCACGAGTTCCCAGCAACTGGTCCTAGACTTGCCGCACCTCACCGCGCTCGATGCCGAGGATTTTCTTGTCTCGGACGCGAACGCGGCGGCGGTCGCAGTCATAGGCACGTGGCCGAACTGGTCGCACTGGGCGGTTGTCGTCACCGGTCCTGAGGGTGCCGGAAAGAGCCATTTGGCGAATGTCTGGCGTCAGCGTTCCGGTGCCGGTCGTGTCGAGGCGGCATCATTCGATGAAGCAGCACTCGATCAACTGCGTGCGAATGGCGGGCTGGCAGTCGAGAATCTCGAAACCGGCGTTGGGGACGAAAAAGCGCTGTTTCATGCCCTGAACCTTGCCCGCGAACACAAGTTGTCGCTGCTACTCACGTCGCGGACTGCACCGGGCGATCTCGAGGTCGGTTTGCCGGATTTGCGGTCCCGATTGCGCGCCTTGCCAGTGGTGGCGATCTCACCGCCGGACCATAATCTTCTGCAAGGGTTGCTGGTCAAACTGTTCGAGGATCGCCAACTCTCGGTCGAGCCGGCGGTCATCGCGCATCTCTCCCGGCATATGGATCGATCCGCACGGGCAGCCCAACGGCTTGTTGCGGCCATCGACCGGCGAGCATTGGAGACACATCGAAAAGTAACCCGGCCGTTGGCCGCCGAAGCACTCGCGGCGGAAGCCCTCGCGGCCGAAGCCGAACGCTCCTTGACCGCCATCGAACGCTGATGCGGACTTAAGTTATCCCCGGGTCATAAACTTGTCGTAAACTGGCAATCGGGGCGCCTTAGCAGATCCGCCGCGTTGGAGACCACCATGAGTACGGCAAAATCACGGAGCAAAGACACCAGCAAGCGGCCAGATGCGGCACTGCCGGCGGAGATCCCACAGGGCCCCGACCGTTTTTACAACCGCGAGCTGTCATGGCTGCAATTCAACCGGCGCGTGCTGGAGGAGGCGCAGAACCGTCATCACCCGATACTGGAGCGGCTTCGATTTCTCTCGATATCGGCATCCAATCTCGACGAGTTTTACATGGTGCGAGCAGCGGGCCTTTACGGCCAAGTTGCCGCCGGCGTCACGACGCTCAGCAGTGACGGCAAGTCGGCTGCACAGCAGTTGACCGAAATCAACATTTTCGCCGCCCGTCTCGTCGCCGATAAACAGAGTTGCTGGACCGACATTAAGCAGGAATTGTCGCAAGCCGGCATTCGCATCGTCAACGTGACGGAGTTGAGCGGCGCGGACATGACGTGGCTCGAGGCCGAGTTCATGAGCCACGTGTTCCCCATTCTCACGCCAATGAACGTCGATCCGGCGCACCCGTTTCCGTTCATTCAGAACAAGGGATTGACGCTCGCCATCGAAATGGCCAATCGCGAGAACAAGGCGATGAGTGGGTTGATCCCGATCCCGGCGCAGGTCGATCGCTTCATTCGTTTGCCGGCCGATGTCCAAGCGCCGAAACTCATCCGTTTCATCCGCATGGAAACCGTGATCGGCCTCTTCATTTCGGAGCTTTATCCGAACTTCAAAATCAAGAGCCAAGGTGCGTTCAGGGTCCTGCGCGACAGCGACGTGGAATTCCAGGAAGAAGCAGAAGACCTCACGCGCGCCTACGAAACGCAACTCAAGCGCCGGCGCCGGGGTACGGTGATCCGGCTTGAGATCGACGCCGCTATGCCCGAACACTTACGTCGTTTCGTGATCGAAGAACTGGAGGTCAAAGAGGCGTCGGTGTTCGTCAAGGATGGACTGCTGGGTCTGTCGGATACGACGCAGATGATCGTCAACGATCGCCCCGATCTGCTGTTCAAACCGTTCCATCCCAGGTTCCCGGAACGTATCCGCGAATTCAACGGCGATGTTTTTGCAGCCCTGCGCGCCAAGGATCTGATCGTCCATCACCCCTACGAATCGTTCGACGTGGTCCTGCAGTATCTGCGCCAGGCCGTCGCCGACCCGAACGTGATGGCGATCAAGTGGACGCTCTACCGCACCTCGCGTGAAAACAGCCCGATCGTTGCCGCCTTGAAAGAAGCAGCCGACATGGGTAAGTCGGTGACCGCCGTGGTCGAACTGAAGGCACGCTTCGACGAGACCACAAACATTTCACTCGCCCGCGATATGGAGAAGGTTGGCGTGCATGTCGTTTACGGCTTCATCGAACTGAAGACGCACGCCAAACTCGGCATGGTGGTGCGCAAGGAAGGTAGCAACATCGCCACCTACTGCCACATCGGCACTGGCAACTATCACCCGCAAACCGCGAGAATTTATACCGACCTCTCGTTCTTTACCGCCGACGCCGCAGTCGGGCGCGACGTTGCCCGCATATTCAATTTCGTGACCGGTTACGGCGAACCAACCGAATTGGAAGCGATCGCTGCCAGCCCACACGGTATTCGCAAACGAATCATAAGTCACATTGACCAGGAAATTTCGCATGCGAAGGCCGGCCGTGCGGGCGCGATCTGGGCGAAAATGAATGCACTCGTGGATACGCAGATCATCGAAAAGCTGTACGAGGCGAGCCAGGCCGGCGTCGAAATTGATCTGATCGTGCGTGGTATCTGCTGCCTGAGACCTGGCATCATTGGGCTTTCGGAGAACATCCGCGTCAAAAGTGTTGTTGGCCGGTTCCTAGAGCACGCGCGCATCTATTGCTTTGGCCAAGGCGACGGACTGCCCTCGCCAAAGGCTGCCGTATACATTAGCTCGGCGGACATGATGCCGCGCAATCTCGACCGCCGCGTCGAAGCCATGGTACCGATCAAAAACCCAACGGTGCTCGCTCAGGTACTCGATCAAATCATGGTAGCCAATTTGAAAGACAATCAGCAAAGCTGGCAGATCGCCAGCGATGGCTCGGCCACCCGCATCGTACCCCAGCCCGGCGACAAACCGTTCAACGCGCATCAGTATTTCATGACCAACCCCAGCTTGTCGGGCCGCGGGCAAGCGCTCAAAGCCCACATGCCGCCACGTTTTGAGATGCCTAAGGATGAATAATCACACTATGCCGAGAGCAATCGATTGACGGATTATCCGCAAACTGAAGCCGATCGCGGGCGCTTTGGCGATCTAGAGCCGCTTGGTGTCATCGACATCGGGTCGAACTCCGTGCGTCTTGTCGTGTACGAAGGGGCGGTGCGCGCGCCCACGCCACTTTTCAATGAGAAGGTCTTGTGCGGCCTCGGCCGATCGGTCGCGACCACCGGCAAGCTGGGCGAAGAAGCGATCGAGCGCACGCTCGCAGCCCTGACCCGCTTTGCGGCCGTCGCCCGAATATTGCGGGTCAAGCATCTGCGTGCCATTGCAACGGCGGCCGTGCGCGATGCGATCGACGGGCCGGCTTTCATCGCGCGTGGCGAACGAGCATGCGGCGTGCCGATCCAGATACTTTCCGGAGAGAAAGAAGCGGAGCTTGCCGCCCAAGGCATCCGCATGGGTTTTGCAGACGGGGACGGCGTCGCCGGCGATCTCGGCGGCGGCAGTCTTGAACTCGTCGACGTTCGCGGCGATGCGATGAAGGACGCGGTGACGCTGCCGCTCGGAGGTCTGCGGCTGATCGATACGACCGGCAATAAAATCGAAAAGGCGCTCGAATTCACCGATCAGCAATTGCAGCGTGTCGACTGGTTGCCGCGGGCACGCGGGCGTACGTTCTATGCCGTCGGCGGGTCGTGGCGCGCGCTTGCCAAACTGCACATGACGATGACCGACTATCCGTTGCGCGTGATGCACGGCTACGCACTGCCGGCCAAACAAGCGCTCGACTTCTGCGAGATGGTCCGCAAGGGCCGCAAATTTCCGGGTCTCGAAGAGATCCCGAGAGCCCGTCGCGAAACGCTACCCTATGGCGCGCTGGTGATGGAGCGCGTGCTCAAAAGGATGGAGCCGAAGTCGGTCATGTTCTCCGTCTTTGGCATTCGCGAAGGCTTGCTGTTCAGCTTCCTCTCCGCGCACGAGAAAGCAAAAGATCCGCTGCTGAGCTTTTGCGAGGATTACGCGCGACTGCGTTCCAGGTCGGTTGCGCACGCGCACGAACTATGCGCTTGGACCGACAACATCTTTGTCGAGCCAGGTCCGAAGGAGACCGCTGACGAGCGCCGTCTACGTCATGCTGCCTGCCTCCTGTCGGACATCGGCTGGCGCGCTCATCCCGACTATCGCGGTGAGCAGAGCCTCAACGTGATCGCCCACGCGGCTCTCGTCGGTGTCGATCATCCGGGACGCTTGTTTCTGGCACTTGCGATCTATTTCCGTCATGTCGGCCCCGGTGATAAACAGACCGACGAGTTTTCGGCGCGGCTTCAGCGGGTGATCGACAAACGCTTGCTGAAACGAGCGCGGATTATTGGCTCAGCTATTCGCACTGCCCATATGATCTCGATCGGCATGCCCGGTATTATCGACGAGACCCAGTTGTCCTACGAAAAGGGCCGTCTCGTGCTGGTCGTGCCGAAGTCATACGCTGCAATGGACGGCGAACGACTGACGCGGCGCTTCGAGACCTTGGGCGCCTTACTCGAAAAGGCGACGGAAATCCGGATCAAAGGCTGATATGCTATAATCGGCTCAAGTAAATCGACGAACACACCAGCCCTTCAGGAACCTGAATCGAAATGGCGGACGACCCCTACATTATGCTGGGCGTGGGCAAATCCGCGACACAGGAAGAGATCACGCGTGCCTTCCGCAAGCTTGCCAAGGAACTGCACCCCGACGTCAACCCGAACAATAAGGCTGCGACCGAACGCTTCAAAAGAGTTTCAGCCGCCAATGAATTGCTGAGCGACACCGACAAGCGCCGCAAATATGATCGTGGCGAGATCGACGCCAGCGGCGAACCGCGTAGGACTTATCAGCCGCACAACGCGCCTTACGGTGCAGGCGCTCGCAGGCCTGCCGGCGCGTATGGGCCCGCGACCGACGACAGTCATTTCGGCGATATCTTTGACGGATTATTCGGCTCGCGCGGCCGCCCGACGGCTCCTTTGCGCGGACAGGATCTGCGCTACACGCTGGAAGTCGATCTGCTCGAGGCGGTGACCGGCACAAAGAAGCGCGTCACGTTGCCGGACGGTGGCGTGCTCGATCTCAACGTGCCCGAGGGTGTCGAGGACGGCCAGGTTTTGCGCCTCAAGGGCAAGGGGGCCGGCGCCATGCGCGGTATCGAGCCCGGCGACGCGCTGGTCGAGATCCGCGTGCGAACCCACCCCGATTTCAAGCGCGTCGGCGATGATCTGGCGATGGAGCTGCCGATCAGTCTCGACGAAGCCGTGCTTGGCGCCAAGATCGAAGTTCCAACCGCGACGGGCCGCGTGCAACTGACGATCCCCAAGGGCACCAGCTCGGGCCGCGTGTTCCGATTGAAAGGCAAGGGCGTCGCCAATCGCGCCACCGGCAATGTCGGCGATCAGCTCGTTACCTTGCGCATCGAACTCCCCGAAAAGATCGACGACGGGTTAGCGTACTTCCTGTCCGAGTGGCGGCAGAAGAACGGCTACGATCCCAGAAAGAAGTGAGTCTCTTTTGAACACAAACAAAAAAACGGTTGCACAAGACAACGCCTTGTCCTCGCGGCTCAGCTCAACAACCCGCCCATCGCCGCCAACCGCGCGAGATGATGGTCGGTGTCGCCGAACAAGCGGTCGATCATGGTCATCCGTTTGAAGGCGTGGCCGACGCTGTACTCCATTGTCATCGCGATACCACCGTGCAATTGCACCGCCTCGTGGCTGATGTGGCGACCAGACTTACCAATCTGAACTTTCGCCGCTGACATCGCCTTGGTCCGCTCCTTCGCGTCGGGCTCGGCTGCCATCATGGTCGCGAACATCGCCATGCTGCGCGCTTGTTCAAGAGCCACGAACATATCAGCGGCGCGATGCTGGACGGCTTGGAACGATCCGATCGTCACGCCAAACTGTTTGCGGGTTTTCAGGTAGTCGAGCGTCATCGTGTGCATCATCGACATCACGCCGATGGCCTCGGCGCACAGTGCCGCGATCGCCTCATCGACGGCGCGCTCGACGAGAGGCAAACCATTTGCCGGATCGCCGATGACGTTTGCCGCATCGACGCGCACGCCGGCCAGCGTGATTTGCGCCGCGCGTTGGCCATCCTGGTTGGGATAGCCGCGTCGCGAGAGCCCCGGTGCTTTCGCGTCGACGAGAAACACGCCGATACCGGAGCGGTCGCGCTTTTGTCCAGATGTTCGCGCCGTGACGAAGATTTGATCGGCACCGTCGCCGCCCAGAACCAAGCCTTTTTCGCCATCGAGAATCCAGCCCGACCCATCCTTGCGCGCGATGGTCACGACGTCCGCCAGATCATAGCGCGACTGCTTTTCCTGATGCGCCAGTGCGAACTTCACCTCGCCCGATGCGATCCCCGGAATGAGCCGTGCGCGCTGCTCGGCCGATGCGCCATGCCGGATAATGCCGCCGCCCAATACGACGGTTGAGAGATACGGTTCCAAAGCCATCGCACCGCCGAGCGCTTCCATGACCAGCATGGTTTCGACCGGTCCACCGCCAATGCCGCCGTCGGCCTCGCCAAACGGCAGCGCTAGGATCCCGAGTTCGGCATATTTCGCCCATAGCGCGTCGCTGTAGCCGTGAACTGCTGCCGCATAGGCCTTGCGCTTGTCAAAGCTGTACTCGGTCGCCATTAGCCGGTCGACGCTGTCCTTCAGCAACCGCTGCTCGTCGTTGAGATCGAAATCCATCTTGCTTGCCCTCAAAATTCGCCGTTGCTCAAAGACCCAAGACGGCTTTGGCGATGATGTTGCGTTGGATTTCGTTCGAGCCGCCGTAGATCGAAACTTTCCGCCAATTGAAGTAGGCAGGCGCGATGGCGCTTGCGTAATCGGGGGCGACGGGCATCTCGTTCGAGCCATCCAAATCGTTCGATGCAAACGGCGCGGCGTAGGGACCGATAATGTCCATCAATAGCTCCGTCGTTGCCTGCTGGATTTCGGAGCCCTTGATCTTCAGCACCGACGAAGCTGGATCGGGCTTGCCCGTGCCGCGATTGCGTTCGGCCGCCACAACGCGCAGCTGCGTGATTTCGAGCGCCTTCAACTCGATCTCGACGGCGGCGAGTTTTTCGGCGAAGCGCGGGTTCTCGATGATCGGCCGGTCGCCATCGCGCTCGATACGCGCAAGCTCCTTGATGCGGCGAATGCGCTCCTTGGAAACGCCGACCCGGGCGATGCCGAAGCGCTCGTTGCCGAGCAGGAACTTCGCGTAGTCCCAGCCCTTGTTCTCTTGGCCGACCAAGTTCTCGGCTGGCACGCGGACATCATCGAAGAACACCTCGTTGACTTCGGCGCTGCCGTCGATGGTTTGGATCGGCCGGACCGTCACGCCGGGCGACTTCATGTCGAACAACAGGAATGAGATGCCCTCCTGCTTCTTCGCGGCCAAATCAGTGCGCACCAAGCAGAAGATCCAGTCGGCGTGCTGAGCCAGCGTGGTCCACGTCTTCTGACCGTTGACGATGTAGAAATCGCCGTCGCGCTTTGCCGTGGTCTTGAGCGATGCCAAATCCGAACCGGCGCCCGGCTCCGAAAAACCTTGGCACCACCAATCATCGAGAGCCGCCATGCGCGGAAGAAAGCGCTTTTTAATTGCTTCGGATGCAAACTGGATCAGCACCGGTCCACACATGCTGACGTTGAATGGCAACGGCTGCGGCACACCGGCCGCCTGCAGTTCCTCATTGAAAATGTATTGCTGGATCGAACTCCAACCGGTGCCGCCCCACTCCTTCGGCCAGTTCGGCGTGGCCCAGCCTTTCGCGTACAGGATTTTGTGAGAAGCGACGATGTCGGCCTTTTCGAGCTTGCGGCCATCGTGCGTCTTTTGGCGGATGGCCGCCGGAATCTGTGTTTGAAAAAAGTGCCGGACTTCATCGCGGAACGCGATCTCTTGCGGGCTAAAACTCAGATCCATTTGTGATGTCCTCAGACGATTTCGAATAGGCCGGCGGCACCTTGCCCACCGCCGATACACATGGTGACGACGGCGTACTTCACGCCACGCCGCTTTCCTTCGATGAGCGCATGACCGGTGAGGCGCGCGCCGCTCATGCCATACGGATGGCCGATCGAGATGGCACCGCCGTTGACGTTGAGGCGTTCCGGCGGAATGCCCAGCTTGTCACGGCAGTAGAGCACTTGGCTGGCGAATGCCTCGTTGAGTTCCCATAGGCCGATGTCTTCGATTTTCAGACCAGCGCGCTTCAACAAACGAGGCACCGCGAACACCGGGCCGATGCCCATCTCGTCGGGCTCGCAACCGGCGACCACGAAGCCACGAAAAACGCCCAGCGGGTTCAGACCGCGCTTCTGCGCTTCCTTGTCCGACATCAGAACACTTGCCGACGCGCCGTCCGAAAGCTGGCTTGCGTTGCCAGCGGTGATGAACTGATCCTCGCCGCGCACCGGCTTCAATTTGGTTAGTCCATCGAGCGTCGTCTCGGGCCGGTTGCCTTCGTCCTTGGCGAGCGTCACCTGCTTATGACTGATGGCCTTTGTCTCTTTGTCTTCGACACCCATCGTCGTCGGGAGCGGCACGATTTCATCGTTGAAGCGGCCCGCCGTTTGCGCCGCCGCCGTCCGCTGCTGGCTGTGGAAAGCATATTCGTCTTGTGCCGCGCGGTTGATGCCATAACGCTTGGCGACATTGTCGGCCGTCTCGATCATCGCCATGTAAATCGCTGGCTTGTTGGTCTCGACCCACGGGTCCTTGTAGAACTTCGAATTCATGTTGGGGGCGACGAGGCTGATCGACTCCAATCCGCCGGCGACCGCTATCGGCACGCCGTCGTTGCGGATCGCGTTCGCCGCGAGTGCGATTGCTTGCAAGCCGGACGAGCAGAACCGGTTGACCGTCATGGCGGCGGCTGTCACCGGCACGCCAGCATGGATCGCGGCGACGCGGGCGATATTGCCGCCGGTCGCGCCCTCTGGGAAGCCGCAGCCGATCACCACATCTTCGATGCTACCCGGCTCGACCTTGGCGCGTTCGATCGCATTCTTGATGACGTGACCAGCGAGTTCGCCGCCGTGCGTCATGTTGTAGGAACCCCGGAACGCGCGTCCGATGGGCGTTCTGGCGGTCGAGACGATAACGGCGTCGGTCATGGCGGGGCTCCTCCTGGTCGTTTCTCGTTCGATTTGCGGCGCTCTTCGTCGCGCAATTCCAATCGCGACAGCTTACCGACAGGAGTGCGGGGAAGGCTATCGCGGAATTCAAGTGATGCGGGCAATTCGTGGCGGCCCAGCTTGCCCGCGAGAAAGGTGCGTAGGTCCTCGATGGTGAATGGTGTGGCGCCAGCCCGGCATTTGATGAATGCCTTGGCAGCTTCCCCCCGATAGCCATCCGCAACACCAATCACGATGACTTCCTCGACGCTCGGATGCTCGTAGATCGCTTGCTCGATCATCTGCGGGTAGACATTGAAACCGCCAGATATGATCAAATCCTTCTTGCGATCGACCAGAAAAATGAAGCCGTCCTCGTCCATGAACCCGATGTCACCAGTGAGAAAAAAACCGTCGGCGAATTCGCGTGCGTTATCTTCGGCCGAGCGGTTCCAGTAGCCGCGCGTGACGTTTGGGCCCTTGATCCGCAACTCGCCGGTCTCGCTCGCCGGCAGCACGCGATGTGGATCGTCGATCGCAACGACTTGGATCACGACGCCGGGAATCGGCAGGCCGATCGTCCCGCTCTTGGTGGGTGCCGCTGCCGGAATGAGCGTGCCGGCCGGAGAGGTTTCCGTCATCCCCCAGCCGCCGCCAAGCCTGCGCCCGGTGAGGCGTTCGACACGCGATTGCACTTCGACGGGCAACGGCGCGCCGCCAGAAGAACAAATCTCCAGTGAGGAGAAATCGCGAGCCTCGATGCCTGGGTGGTTCGCGAGTGCGATCCACATTGTCGGCACGCCGGGAAAGCTCGTCGCTCGCAGCGTTTCGATATCGGAAATGGTTTGCGCCACGTCAAAACGTTGCCGCAGCAGGATCTCGTTGCCGTTGACGATTTGCTTCAGGAGGATCGTGGTCAAGGCGTAGATATGAAACAACGGCAGCGCACAAATAATGCGCTCGCGGCCGGGGTGCACGATGCCCTGGCCACCATACCAGGCCTCATACATTTGCAGCGCTGACGTCATGTTGGCGTGGCTGAGAACGGCGGCTTTCGGCATACCGGTGGTGCCGCCAGTGTATTGCAGCAACGCGATGTCATCCGGCGACCTTTGCGGCCAGCTGGCAGGTACGGGTGCCGCGTTCAGCCGGTGAATATTCGGCCGCTGCGGAATTGTGAGCGGCGGCGCAAACGTCTCACCCCATCGCGTATCATCGCCGACGTAGAGCGTATCGATTAGCCCAGCATCAAGCAGCTTAAGCGCCATCGGCAGCAGAGGCGCTAGATTGGTCGTCACCAGAGTGCGGGCACCGCTATCGCGCAATTTGTGAAGTAGCGTGCGCTCGGCGTCGAGCGGCGACAGGTGAACCACATGCGTGCCAGCTTTCAGCGCCGCAAAAAACGCGATCGGATGATACGGCACATTAGGGAGATAGAGCGCGATACCTCGTTCGATTGCCGCCGGATTGGATAGCAACGTTGCCGCCACGCCATCTATCTCACGCCCCAACTCGGCGTAGGTGATCTTTCGACCGCGAAAATCTATCACCGGTTTCGACGAATTGCGCACTAACGACGCATCGACCAGTGCGGAGATAACGGTCGGGGTAATCGGCACCTTCCACGACACGCCCGGAGGGTAACTACGTTCCCAGCGGTGCGTATCGTGCTGCATCAGGCTTTGCTCGCCGCAATCGATGCAAATGTTTGCCCCTCGGCTGCAAGACGCGCGAGTAACGGCGCCGGTTCAAGCGATTTGTCGCCGGTTTGGGCCGCATACACCGTCAAGCGTTCGGCGATGTGTTTAAGGCCGACGGCATCGGCATAGTGCATCGGGCCGCCACGCCAGGCTGGCCAGCCGTAGCCATAGACCCACACCACGTCGATATCGCTTGCTCTGAGCGCGATGCCTTCGTCGAGAATGCGAGCCGCTTCGTTGATCATCGGATAGAGCATGCGCTCGACGACCTCGGTTTCACCAACGGCACGCCGCTTGATACCCGCAGCCTTGGCCGCCGCTTCGATGACGGCCGTCACTTCAGGATCGGACTTTGGCGTGCGTGAGCCGGCCTCGTAGATAAAGTAGCCCTTGCCGGTTTTCTGGCCGAAGCGGCCGGCTTCGCACAGCGCATCCGATACCGGTGCCTTGGCGCCTCGTCCTTTGCGAATGCGCCAGCCGACATCAAGGCCAGCAAGATCCGACATTGCGTATGGCCCCATCGGGAAACCGAATGCCACCACGGCCGCGTCGACGGCCATCGGATCGGCACCCTCGATCATCAGCCGTTCGGCCTCGATCGAGCGGCGGGCCAGCATGCGATTACCGATGAAGCCGTCGCAGACGCCGGATACGACGGGAACCTTCGCAATCTTGCGGGCAACGGCCATGGCCGTGCTCAGCGCCTCAGGCGAGGTTGCCTTGCCACGCACAATTTCAAGCAACCGCATGACGTTCGCTGGCGAAAAGAAGTGCATTCCAAGCACGTCGCCCGGACGCTTGGTGGCGGCGGCGATGACATTGACATCGAGCGTCGACGTGTTGGTCGCGAGGATGGCGCCGGGCTTGACCAAACCGTCGAGCGTGGCGAATAGCTTTTGCTTGATCGCCATCTCCTCGAAGACGGCCTCGATGATCAGATCGGCGTTGGCGACGCTGGCCATCGAAGTCGAAGTTGAAATCAGCGACAGCCGCTTTTCGGCCTCGCCAGCGGTTAGTCCACCACGCGCAACCGTATTGCGATAGTTCGCTTCGATGACGCCGCGGCCGCGCTTCACAGCTTCATCGGTCACATCGATCATGGTGACGGGAATGCCGGCGTTGGCGAAACACATGGTGATGCCGCCACCCATTGTGCCGGCTCCGATCACCGCGACTTGGGTCACGCTGCGCGGTTTCACATCGGGTCCTAAACCCGGAATTTTGTTGGCTTCGCGCTCGGCAAAGAAGATGTGCCGCAAGGCTTTCGACTGGTCACCGGCGACGAGATCGCGAAAGAAGGCGCGCTCGGCGGCAAGCCCGTCATCGAAGCTGAGCGTGAACGAATTGGCGACCGACTTGGCGCAGGCGAGAGGCGAATGCTGGCCCGGCTTTCGTTTAAGCAAGTTAGCCACCACCGCATCAAAGGCGGATCGATCGGCACGCACCGGAGCAAGCTTATCGTCCTGATCGCGAACAAGGCGGGGTTGCTTGCCCGATGCAGCCGTGGAACGGGCAAGAGCGACCGCCGCCTGTGTCAGATCGCCTTGGACGATTTCCTGCACCAGCCCATCGGCCAACGCCTCTTGCACCGTCATCGGCTCGCCACTGACGATCCGCTCGACGGCCTTAATCGGCCCGATCGCGCGCGGCAATCTCTGCGTACCGCCAGCGCCGGGCAAAATTCCAAGCTTTACCTCGGGTAATCCGAGCCTGGTACCGGGAGCCGCGACGCGCAAATGGCAGCCAAGGGCCAACTCCAAACCGCCGCCTAGCGTTGTGCCATATACCGCCGCGACCACCGGCTTGCCGATCGTCTCGACGGCGGCGATGACCTCCTGCAGGCTGGGCGCTCGGGGTGGCTTGCCGAACTCCGTTATATCCGCGCCGGCGCAGAATGTGCGGCCGGCACACGCCAAGACAATGGCTTTAACTGACGGGTCGGCTTTGGCCCGCTCCAACGCTTCAACAATGCCGGCGCGCACTGCATGTCCGAGCGCGTTGACCGGCGGATTGTCGATGGTGATGATCGCCACGTCGCCCGAGGCAGCCATGCTGACAACCGTGCTGCTAGCCATGACAATCGCTCCGTTGGTGTTGATCGTTGACTGGTCGGTGGTCGCGAAGCACGTCGCCCCGCGACCAACCTATTTTACTTCAAGATGCCGGCTTCCTTGTAGAACTTCTCAGCACCGGCATGCAGCGGCACCGCGAGGCCCTTGAGCGCGTTCGCCGTCGTGATCTGCTTACCCTTGGCATGGCCAGCATCCAGCACGGCGCGGGTCTTGTCGGACCACAGGGCCTTGACCACCGCGTAGACAGTATCATTCGAGATCTTTGACGACGTGACCCACTGGGCACCGACGGCAAGTGTCTTCACAGCGCCGATGTCCTTGTAGGTGTTGGCTGGAATCTCGTCGACCGCGAAGAATGGAGCAGCCTTCATCAAGGCATCGGCTTCCGGTCCAGTGATGGGGAGAATTTCCACACCGCCGGTTGCCGTCACGAGCTCGGAGACAGCCGCGAGAGGATAACCGCCGGTGATGAAGAAGGCGTCGATCGAGCCGTCCTTCAACTTGTCGGCCGCCTGGTTCGGCTTGACGTATTCCGGTTTGATATCCTTCTCGCTGATACCGTAGGCGGCCAGGATCGCCTTCGCATTGATCAGCGTGCCCGACCCCGGCTCATCCAACGAAACGCGCTTGCCCTTGAGATCGGCGACGGTCTTGGCGACGCCCTTCTTGACGACGATATGCACGCTCTCGGGATAAAGATTGGCGATCGTGCGAAGCTCCTCGATCTTGGGTTTACCTTCGAACGACCCCGTGCCGGAAAATGCCCAGTACGCAACATCCGCTTGGCTGAAGCCGGATTCCATATTGCCGCCGACGATACCGTTGACGTTGGCAACCGAGCCGTTGGTGGCGACAGCCGTCGATACCAATGCGGGTGGATTCGAAATGACATTCGCGATCATGCCACCGACTGGATAATAGGTGCCGGCTGTGCCGCCAGTACCGATGCGAAAGAATGCCGGTGCCTGCGCGATCGCGGCGGTTACGCTGGCGATTACGACTAAAGCCGCGCCAGCGATCCTGGTTTTCGTTCTGATGCTCATGTCTGCGGTTCCTCATGCGTTGAAGCCGGCACTTGTGCGGCGTCTAGGCCGGACCGTAGAAGGCCGGGACACCGAGTGTCAAACGTTGCAACTTTCGGCCAGCTGGCCCAGTGATGCTCCACCTCACGCGCCTGTGAGTGTGACGACAGCGGTTGCTTGCTATACTGCCGGTCGAGCCTCCCTTGACTGACAGGAGATATCGATGAGCGACATCCAAACGACGACGGCGATGACCACGACCCGACGCGCGCTCACAGCCCTAAGCTTATCAATTCTGGCCACGATCACCTTCGCATCCACCGCACAGGCGGATGCAATTCCTGGCAAGCCCGCGCCGGAGTTCACCGCGGTCGATAGCAACGGCCGGACGCACAAACTGTCGGACTACAAGGGTAAAATCGTCGTGCTGGAGTGGACCAATGACGGCTGCCCGTATGTTCGCAAACACTATGGTGCAGGCAACATGCAGACGCTGCAGCAGGATGCAGCAGATAAAGGCATCGTCTGGCTAACCGTCATCTCATCAGCGAAGGGTGAGCAGGGCCACGTCGACAGCGCCAATGCTAACAAACTGACGACCGATCGGAAGGCCAAACCGGCGGCAGTGCTGCTCGACCCGTCAGGCGTTGTCGGTCGCGCGTACGGGGCCAAAACCACGCCGCATATGTATGTGATCAAAGCTGATGGTCAGCTGGCTTACAACGGCGCGATCGACAATAAACCGACCGCTAACCCTGCCGACATCAAGACCGCGCGCAGCTACGTGAGGGAGGTTCTGGCAGCGGTTGCCGAGGGAAAACCAGTCGCCGTCGCAGCGACCCGCGCCTACGGCTGTTCGGTGAAATACCAATAGTGACGGGACCAGCATATAAGGCTGGCTTTGAGTGCCAGCCGACAAGTCGTGTTGCTAGCGTTTCAGGAAATCGTCACTGCGGTTTCGGTGCTTCGAGAGCACCAGGTGCGGCCGGCGTTGGTGCGACCGGTGCTGCTTGCTCGCGCATACGCGCCGGCATCGCCGCCAGTGCCTCGCCGCAAGCTGGTGACACCTTGGCCTGGTTCTGACGCAAGCACTGCGCCCGCTCTTTCCCCTTAGCCTCCGGGCACAGCGTCGCGATGTCGGTGCGGCAGGCGGCAAAACGACCAGGCTTGCCACCTTGCTTCAGCCCGCGCGTAACCATCCGCTCTTGTAACGCGACCATTGCGGCTTGGCATTCTGCCGATGCCTTTGTCTTGTTGGCGACTAAGCACTGCATCTTCGCGCCCTTGCCGCGTTCCACGCCGCTACAAAGCGTTTTGATGTCATTGCGGCAGGCAACCATCGGCCGGTTGGCGACGGGGGCAGGGGCGGGAGAAACCGCGCCCGGCACGGGCGCTGCTGGCGCCGGCGCTGGAGCCGGCTGAGCGAGGACGGCGATAGAAATCGCCATCAGCGCCGCCGACGAGATCCCTAGAACTTTAAAGGTGTGACCGATCATGAAACCAAGGTCCCAATTTGTTGCCAGCGTTACTAAAGACCAAACACTTTGGTCTTCGCTCGTGTTCATTGGAACGCTGAGCCGGCAACATTTCCGTCGCGACGTTTTTACTGGCCACCGATCGAACTAATTGCCGATTGCCCGCACGCGCGGAACCGGCACGACTTCGCCGCCATCGATCGCCAACGCGATTTCACCGCGCTTGAGCCGCATCGCGGTCTCGCCGAACACCTCATAGCGCCAACCTTTGAGGGCTTGAATATCCGGGTTGTCCTCGGTGGCGATGCGTTCCAACTCGTCCGCATTGGCGATCAGCCGGGACGCAACCCCTTTTTGAGCGGCAAGCGACTTCAGCAGAACTTTCAGGAACTCGACGAGCGCCGCAGCTTCGGGGGTGATCGCCTGGCCCTTCGGTAAAGGCGGCACGGTCTTAAGGTCGCGTGCCAGGCCAAGTTTCACGGCGTCAACAATTTCGCGCGCACGTCCTGAACGGGCAAAGCCCTCAGACAACGTCCTGAGTTCGCCTAGCTTGGCGGTATCCGTCGGCGCTTGATTGGCAATATCGTACAAGGCCTCGTCACGGAGGATCCGCGCACGTGGCACATCTTGCGCCTGCGCCAGACGTTCACGCCAAGCCGCCAACTCCATTAGAACGGCAAACGAGCGCCGGCTTTTTACCCGCACTTTCAGCCGCTGCCAAGCTTCTTCGGGAACCTGCTTATAGGTTTCCGGCGTGGTGAGCTCGGCCATCTCTTCCTGCAACCAATCGGTACGCCCGCTCTTTTCGAGCGCGGCCTTCAGATGGTGATAAACATCGCGCAAATGGGTGACGTCGCCCAGCGCGTAGGTGAGCTGCTGCGGGCTCAGCGGCCGGCGGCTCCAGTCGGTGAAGCGGGACGACTTGTCGAGATCCGCGCCGGTGATGCGCTTAACGAGATTGACGTAACTGATGCTATCGCCGAAGCCGCAAACCATGGCGGCGATCTGCGTATCGAACAATGGCGCCGGGATCACGCCCGCCTGCACGAAAACAATCTCGACGTCCTGCCGGCCGGCGTGAAAAACTTTCTCGATGCTGCGATCCGCCATGAGATCGTAGAACGGTTTGAGATCGATACCCGTCGCCATCGGATCGACGAGAAATTCACACTCAGGCCCCGCCAGCTGGATCAGGCAAAGCCTCGACCAGAACGTTTGTTCGCGCAGAAACTCGGTATCGACGGTGACGTAGGGGTGCTGGCTCAGCGCGGCACACGCGGCTGCCAACTCATCTGTTGTGGCGATTAGCTTCATGGGGCCGATATAGCTCAGGTGTATGGCGCTGTCGCCGCATTGCTGTGGGCTTATTGCAACAACTTATTAAAAACGGCCGCCCCCTGGGAGCGGCCGGATGCGAGTTTTTTTGTTGTCGCATCCGGTACTGCTTACGCAGAGCCGGATGCGATATTGAGTTTAGCTACGCTCGCGACGCGGCGGACGACGATCACCACCGCCTTCACGGCGTGGCGGGCGGCTTTCCATCACTTCTTCAGGCTCGCCTTCAGCGCGCGGGATTTCGAGGCCGGTATCCTGATCGACGATCTTCATCGACAGCTTGGTCTTGCCGCGATCATCGAAGCCGAGCAATTTCACCCAAACTTCCTGGCCTTCCTTGACCACTTCGTTTGGATGGTTCGGACGCAACTTGGAGGTTAGCTGCGACACGTGGACGAGGCCGTCTTTGGCGCCGAAGAAGTTCACGAACGCGCCGAACTCCATCAACTTGACGACCTTGCCCTTGTAGATCGTGCCGACTTCCGGCTCCGACGTGATCTCACGGATCATGCGCAGTGCCGTTTCAATCGACTCCTTCTTGGCGGCGGCAACCTTGATGGTGCCGTCGTCGTCGATGTCGATCTTAGCGCCGCTCACTTCCACCATATTGCGGATCACCGAGCCGCCCGAGCCGATCACTTCACGGATCTTGTCGGTTGGGATCTTGATGGTCTCGATGCGCGGGGCGTGCTCGCCGAGTTCGGTGCGGGCGCCGCCGATGCCCTTGGCCATTTCGCCGAGGATGTGGATGCGGCCCTCACGCGCCTGATCGAGCGCAATGCGCATGATCTCTTCGGTGATGCCCGCGATCTTGATGTCCATCTGTAGCGAGGTCACGCCGTTGGCGGTACCAGCGACCTTGAAGTCCATGTCGCCGAGATGATCTTCATCGCCCAGGATGTCCGAAAGGATGGCGAATTGATTGCCTTCCTTGATCAGGCCCATGGCGATGCCGGCGACCGGTGATTTCAGCGGAACGCCCGCATCCATTAGCGCCAGCGAGGTGCCGCAAACGGTTGCCATCGACGATGAGCCGTTCGACTCGGTGATCTCCGATACGACGCGGACGGTGTAGGGGAATTCATCCGGACCAGGGATCAACGGGTTCAGAGCGCGCCAGGCAAGCTTGCCATGGCCGATTTCGCGACGGCCCGGTGAGCCCATGCGGCCGGTCTCACCTACCGAGTAGGGAGGGAAATTGTAGTGCAGCATGAAGCGGGCCTTCTTCGTCCCCTCCAAGCTGTCGATGTACTGCTCGTCTTCGCCGGTGCCGAGAGTGGCAACGACCAAGGCTTGCGTCTCACCGCGTGTGAACAGTGCTGAGCCGTGCGTACGCGGCAGGACATGCACGAGCGACTCGATCGGGCGAACCGTTTTCAGATCGCGACCATCGATGCGCTTCGAGGTGCGGAGAATATCGCCGCGCACGACGTCAGCTTCGAGTTGCTTGAATACGGTGCCGAGAAGAACCTGCTCGTCGGCGCTGGCGCCCTCTGGCAACAAAGTCTTGACCTTGGCTTTAGCTGCCGCAACCAGATCCTGGCGCTTCTGCTTCTGCGGTGTCGCAAAAGCGGTACGCAGATCGGCTTCGACCATCTCCTTGACCTTGGCCTGGTACTTTGCCTTGTCGGGCAACTTGATGTCGACCGGCTCTTTGGCAGCCTTCTCGGCGAGCTTGATGATCGCCTGGATCACTGGCTGCACATGACGGTGGCCGAACATCACGGCTTCCAGCATCTGCGTTTCGGAAAGCTCGTGCGCTTCACTTTCAACCATCATGACGGCATCGTGCGTGCCAGCCATCACGAGGTCGAGCTTGGTCTTGGGCATCTCGTCGGTCAGCGGATTGAGAACGTACTGACCATCGATCATGCCGACGCGGGCGGCAGCGATGGGGCCGAGGAACGGCACGCCGGAAAGGGTCAATGCCGCAGAGGCTGCGACCAGACCAACGATATCGGCATCGTTCTCGTTATCGAACGACAATACGGTGACGACGACCTGGGTTTCGTTCTTGAAACCGTCCACAAACAACGGGCGGATCGGGCGATCGATCAGGCGCGAGGTCAACGTTTCTTTTTCGGTCGGGCGGCCTTCACGCTTGAAGTAGCCACCGGGGATTTTGCCGGCAGCGTATGTGCGCTCTTGGTAGTTCACAGTGAGGGGGAAAAAATCAATGCCGGGCTTGGCGGTCTTGGCGGCGACAACCGTCGCCAACACGCTGGTCTCGCCGTACTGGCAAACAACAGCAGCGTCGGCCTGACGCGCCATGTGGCCGGTTTCGAGACTGAGCTTGCGCCCGCCCCATTCGATTTCAACGCGATGAATGTCAAACATGGGTTTCGTCTTTCGTTCGGTTACGTGCGGAGTGCGTCTTGCGCTCGCGGATCGAGCACAAACGCCAACTGCGCCAGGCCCCGAAAATTGGAACCAGCGCAGTCGCTATTGTGTTGCTGCGAAGCACACACGGCTTCGCGGTGCGCACAGACTTGCCCAAATTCTTGTTGCAAGGTCTGGCGGGATGCCATCAACGGCGGATGCCAAGCTTGTCGATGATCTTCTGGTAGCGCGGCTCGTCCTTACGTTTCACGTAGTCGAGCAACTGGCGGCGCAGCGCGACCATCTTGAGAAGTCCGCGGCGCGAGTGGTTGTCTTTCTTGTGGATCTTGAAATGATCGGTCAGGTAGTTGATCCGCTCGGTCAAAATCGCGACTTGCACTTCCGGCGAGCCGGTATCGTTGGCTTTCAGCGCGTTCTCTTTGATAACAGCAGTCTTCGCGTCCTTGCGGACCGGTCTAATCAGCGACATCGGGCATCCTTTCTAGTTCGGTTTTGAAGGTCGGGGCCCTCGTTTGGGCTCCCTGATGCGGCCTCAGCCGGGATGTCGTCCAGCCGGGTCGCTCAACCGCGCCTTGCCTTTGAGGCCGGGCACGCGAGCGGACGTATAGCTGAAAACTCGGGAATTACGAGAAAATTCTTTTCTGTGGTTGTAATGCCACTTAAACACGGTGGTGTCGGTACCCTCTGGGTCCGACACCAGGAAAGAATGAACGTGAACGTTAGACCCTAACCGGTGCATGGTGTCAGACCCGAAGGGTCGGACACCTAATCAATACCAGTAGTGTCCCAACGTTCTGCGTCGCCGCTACGATAAGGGCTTGAGCTGCATAGTGGAAGCAGCGTTTCAGCTTGGTGTCGATTTGAACCTCGCATGAGCTTCCGCCGGAGACGATCCTGCCGCCCAGCAGATGGCGGCGGGGGCAGGCGATGAACGAGGGCAGATACGTGTTCGCGCAGGTGATGGAGCACCTGCCGCTTTCGACGTTCCATCGCTGCGTGGCGCGCTACGACGGCGAGCACAAGGTCAAGCGGTTCACTTGTCTCGACCAGTACCTCTCGATGGCGTTCGCGCAGCTCACCTATCGCGAGAGTTTGCGCGACATCGAAGCGTGCTTGAGGACGCAAGGCGCGAAGCTGTATCACCTTGGTTTTCGCAGCACCATCGCGCGCAACACGCTGGCCAACGCCAATGCGACGCGGGACTGGCGCATTTATTGCGACTTCGCCCAGAGCCTGATCGGCATCGCCCGGCGGCTCTATGCCGACGAGGCATTCGGCGTCGATCTGAAGGACACCGTCTACGCGCTCGATGCGACGACCATCGATCTGTGCCTGTCGGTGTTTCCGTGGGCACCATTCCGCTCGACCAAGGCGGCCGTGAAGCTGCACACGCTGTTGGATTTGCGCGGCAATATCCCGTCTTTTATCCATGTCAGCGACGGTAAGATGCACGACGTCAACGTCCTCGATCAGCTGATGCCGGAGCCTGGTGCCATCTACGTCATGGATCGCGGCTACATCGATTTCGAGCGCCTCGGCCGTTTCCACGCGATGGGCAGCTTCTTCGTCATCCGTGCCAAGAAGAACTTGAAGGCGGAGCGCCGCTACTCGCGCAAGGTCGATAAGAGCACCGGCCTCGTCTGCGATCAGACTGTGACGCTCACCGGCTTCTATTCGCAGCAAGGCTATCCCGCGCCATTGCGGCGGGTGAGGTTCAGCGACCCCGAGACCGGCAAGCGGCTCGTCTTCCTCTCCAACAATTTCGCGCTGCCGGCGCTGACCATCACGCAACTCTACCGCCAGCGCTGGCAGATCGAGTTGTTCTTCAAGTGGATCAAGCAGCACCTGCGCATCAAGGTGTTCTTCGGTGAGAGCGAGAACGCGGTAAAGACACAGATTTGGATCGCGGTCTCGGTCTACGTGCTGGTTGCCATCATCAAGAAGCGGCTCGGCCTGACCGCCAGCCTCTACGAAATCCTACAGATCCTGAGCCTCACGATGTTCGAGAGAATGCCCATAAACAGCATGCTTTCGCGCCATCCGGCCCAGGATGTCGACATCGCACTCGACAACCAATTGAAACTATTCGATTAACGCTGGGACACTACTG
>JANLPY010000433.1:0-9245 GCA_031367505.1 Hyphomicrobiaceae bacterium
CCAGTGTCACGCCGGAGGGTGTACCGATGAGTAGAAAGCGCGCATTCATGTAGCACGCATAGTTGAGAGCATCGAGGCCACGGGCAATGAAGGGATCGTAGACGGTACCGATCGGCAGCAAGCGCTTGCCGAACAGAGAATGGCTCAGCCCGGCCGCACCAAGCAGCAGGAACAGGTTCATCTCGGCAATTCCAAGCTCGATATGCTGCCCTTCAGCCGAAAACTGCCATTTCTGCGATGAGGCAATGCGTTCGTCGCGGAATGTATCGGCGATCTCGCGCCGTGCGAACAGGCCGCGGCGATTGACCCAGGGTCCGAGATTGGTGGAGACGGTGACATCGGGTGAGGTCGTCACAATACGAGCGGCCAGCGGACTGTTCGATTGCGCCATAAGATCGAGGATTTTGCCGAAGCCGGTTTGTGTCGAGAGCATCTTATCGCCGAGACGGATAGGGCCGCCAGTGGCGATCGGTGCATCCCAATAGCACCGCGGTCCATCGGCAAAGAATGGCACTGTCGCCAGAAAGTGATCGAATTCGGCTGGCGCGACCGCGAGCCCGGCATGTCGGTCCCACTCGGCGCCCTCGGGCACGCCCATGCTGGCCTGGAATTTGCGCATCTGCTCGACGGTCATCAAGCCGGCATGATTGTCCTTGTGGCCGGCAAGCGGCGTGCGCCAACCTTTGATGGTGTAAACGACAAACACCACCGGCCGGTCGTGATCGACGCTGGCAAAGGTTTCGGCGAGGCTGGCGAGGCAATGTCCACCAAGATTGGTCATCAAGGTCTGCAGCTCGGCGTTATTGCGGCGCTCGATGAGGGCCGTCACTGCGCCCTGGTCGCCAATATCGTCCAGCAGCCGCTGGCGCCAGGCCGCGCCGCTCTGGAAGATCAGCGCCGAATAGAGAGAATTCGGACAGTGGTCGATCCAGTTGCGCAAGCGCTCGCCGCCCGGCTCTGCAAATGCGGCTTGCTGCAGCCGGCCGTATTTCAGGCTGACCACATCCCAGCCGAACGAGCCAAAGATCGACGTGATGCGATCATGCAGACCCTCGCGCACGATGCCATCGAGGCTCTGGCGGTTATAATCGATGATCCACCAGGTGTTGTGAAGCTCGTGCTTCCAGCCTTCTTGCAGACATTCATAAATGTTGCCTTCGTCGAGTTCGGCATCGCCAGCAAGGGCAATCATGCGACCCTCGGGACCTTGCGGCCCCCACGGCTTGGCTCGCAGATAGTCCTGCACCAACGAGGCAAAGGCGGTCATGGCGACGCCGAGGCCGACCGAGCCGGTTGAAAAATCGACATCGTCCACGTCCTTGGTACGGCTAGGATAGGATTGCGCGCCGCCGTAGCCACGGAAGTTTTCAAGCTTGTCGCGCCTCTGGTTGCCCATCAGATATTGGATGGCATGAAAGACCGGGGCGGCATGGGGCTTGACGGCGACGCGATCCTGCCGCCGCAGCACGGTGAAATAGAGCGCGCACATGATCGATACCATCGAGGCACAGGACGCCTGGTGCCCACCGATCTTCAACGCGTCGGTCTTGGTCCGCAGGTGGTTGGCGTGATGGATGGTCCAGCAGGACAGCCACAGCAGCTTGCGTTCGATCTCGGACAACAGGGCCAGTTTCTGATCGTCCATGGTCGCTCACCTCAGTCGTCTGATACGTTTGACAAAGACTGATCCCTTGCGCAACATCGCAGAGCTGGTCGTCATCGGACCAAAAGAGGTCGGACGAACCTTTTGAGGTGCAAAGATGAGCCAAACGAAAGCGGACATGACACCGGTCACCGATCTCTCAGCCGATCATTCAACTCTCTATCGCGACGGTGTCGTCGGCCGCAAGGGAGCCTTCTCCGTCGCCTTCGCAGACGCCATGCGCGAGGACATGATGCGCGCATTCTGGTCGGCTATTCAGCGGCCGGGCGGGACAGTCGGTCGGGGTCCGAGGCGCTGGTATATCGAGATCCATCCACAGGAATTCGGGGGGTTTGTCGAGCTGACTACCCATCCCTGGGTAGACGGTATGTGCGCGCGAACGCTCGGTCCCGACTATCGGATCGTGGAAATCGGCTTCGACGTTCCCTTCGAAGGGGCCATGTACCAACCTTGGCATCGCGATTTTCCTTCGCCGGCAGAAACTCATGTCGATCGCCGTATCACCTCACTCGCTTTTAACCTCTCAGGCGTCGATGTCACCGAAGACATGGGGCCGTTCGAGATCGCTCCAGGCACCCAATGGGAGGATGGCCAAGTCTGGAAACACCAGATGTTTCCAGACAAGTCCGAATTTCCGCGCTACCAGGCGCTCGGCACGCGCAAATACCCGCGCCGTGGCGACATTTCGTGCCGGTCCGCGCTTACCGTGCACCGAGGCACCGCCCACTGCTCGATGATCCCGCGACCGGTGCTGGTGCTCGGCGCCGACGCCCCTGGCGCGGGTCACGACAAACTGCACGATCTTATGGTGACGGCGGACTACCACGCAGCCTTGCCGTCGCACGTGCGCGATCATCTGGTCTGCCGGGTTGTGGATAGGCTCGTGCCGGTCGCGCAGAAGCACGACATCGAGGGCTTGGTCATGGGCTCCACGGAGTAGCGCGACTGCGTCGCGGTTTGTCCGTGGAACGTCGCAATGTAACTCCTGCTAAGATTGTCCGTCGGTCTTCAACGCATCCAGCGCGGTCGCGAGCGCCGACTGGAACACACTAATGTCGGTGCCGTAGCACAAGCAGCGGAAACCTTTAGCGCGCCATTCGCGCGCTGCGACGACGGAACCCGCGAGCCAGCCAGGGGCCTTGCCATGTGTCTTGCAGGCCGTCAAAAGTTTGGCCACCGCCCGTTCGAAATCCGGATGAGTGAACTCAGCCGTGATGCCCATCGAGTTGGTGAGGTCAAAGTGACCGAGCCAGCCGACATCGATGCCCGGCACAGACATTATCGCATCGGCATTGGCGATGCCGGTCGACGTCTCGATCAGGGCGATGACCAGCGTGCGCTCGTTCTCCAGACGCATCGCTTCGACGATGTTGCTGCCTTTGTAATCGTCATGACCAGCGCCAAAGCCGAGCCCGCGCACGCCTTCGGGCCGATAGCGGCACCAGCTTACCAAATTCTCGGCCTGCTCGCGGGTCTCGATCATCGGCACCATGATGCCCATGGCGCCGGCATCGAGGACTGGCGCGATCAGGTGGTAGGCGAGACCCGGCACCCGCACGAACGGGGTGATGTCAAAACCGCGCGCGAAAGCGATCTGCGCTTTCAAGACGTCGATGCCGATACCGCCATGCTCGCCATCGAAGATGACGAACTCGGCGCCCGCATTGGCCGCAATCTGGCAGAACCCTGGTGTGAAGAACTCGGCCGCCATGATACCATAGGCAAAGCCGCCTTCTTTCAAACGCTGACGAACCGGGTTGCAACGCATGGTGTCTAGACTTTCGGACTTTGGACGCCGAGCGATGCAGCGCTCGCGGATAGTTTGCGCCAGGTTGCTTCGTCGATCGGAAGTCCAACGATCTCTCGCTCGCGACGTTGCGCAATCTCGATTTCGCCGGGCAATAGAACCTTGCCGCCTGGTTCGATCGGCGGAGATTCCTTGGTCCAGGCGGCGAGCCGTTTGACATCTTCGGCGAACGCCGCAGCGCTACCGAAAGCATCCGGATCGAACACCAAGGACAGCATGTTGTTAACCAATCGCCCGGCCGTAGGCGACTGCGGATTGCTGGCAAAGCCCCCGCTCAGCGAGCCAGCCAGGACCTCGCAAAAGAAAGAGAGCCCGGAGCCCTTGTGGCCGCCGAAGGGCAGGATAGAGCCCGGCGGACTGGCATAAAAAGCTTCTGGGTCAGTGGTCGGCTGGCCTTGGCCGTCGAGCACAAGACCCTCAGCGAGCGTCTCGCCCTTATTGCGCGCAACCTGGATTTTGCCCTCGGCCACCAGTGAGGTCGCGATGTCCAACACCAGAGGCGCCGAGCCCGCCAATGGAACGCCCGCTGCTATGGGGTTGGCGGACAATCTACGGTCGCTGCCGCCATGGGGAGCGACCAGAATGCCGAAGCCCGACGTGTTGACGAAATGCACGGACGCCAATCCCCGTTCCGCCAGCTGTTCTGGCCAGGCGCCGATGCGCCCGAGATGACCGCTGTTGCGGATAGCCAGCGAGGCCATTCCGTGTCGATGCGCACGGTCCGCAGCCAAGTCCATGGCCTCTTTACCAATCACCTGACCGTAGCCAAAGCCGCCATCCACAACAAGTAGAGCGCCGCGATCTTTGACAATTTCGGCATGGCGATTTGGTAGCACCTGACCGGCGCCCACCCAGTCGACATATTTCGAAATGCGGATGATCCCATGGGAATCGTGGCCCATCAGGCTGGCGTCCACCAGATGATCAGCCACAACCCCAGCCTCGGTGGGCTGCGATCCAGCCGCCAAAAAAATATTGCGGGCAAAACTCCGCATTATTTGGTGAGGAAAACGCAGCATCAAGATCAACCTGCCAGGTTCAGGGCAAACTCGATCGCTTCGACCATGCTCTGTGCCGACGCCTTGTTCTTTCCGGCTATGTCGAAGGCCGTGCCGTGATCGACCGAAGTGCGCACGAACGGCAAGCCGAGCGTGATGTTGACGCCCTGCAGCGCGGTCCACTGGCGCGACACAGGATCGACGCGAAAACCGAGTAATTTCAACGGAATATGTCCCTGGTCGTGATACATGGCAATGACCGCATCAAACTCGTTGCCGAGTGCGCGAACGAACACGGTATCGCCCGAGATCGGCCCGCTGACGTGGATGCCCCGATCACGGAAGGACTGCACGGTCGGTGCGATGATGGCAGCGTCCTCGTCGCCGAATAGCCCGCCTTCGCCGGCATGCGGATTGAGCGCCCCCACCGCGATGCGTGGCTTGGCGATACCGAGCCGCGCGAGCGCGGCAACGGTCAGTTCAATGACGCGTGTAATGCGCTTGACCGTCACCAAGTCCGGCACCTTGCGCAAGGGCACATGTGTAGAGACATGCGAAACTCGGAACGCGCCGTGCGCCAGCATCATGCAGCAGTCGGCGCTGCCGGTGAGTTCCGCCAGCATGTCGGTATGGCCGGCATAAGCGTAACCAGCCAGATTGACAGCTTCCTTGGATATCGGCGCGGTTACTATGGCGAGAATGTCGCCGGCCATGGCATCTTCGACCGCGCGTTCAATCGAGAGATAGGCCAGCCGGCCAGCCTCGGCGGCGATCTTTGCCTCTACTATCGGCGCACCCGGCTCTCCGACCGAAACGATGTCGTAGTCCCAGGCAACCGATTGCAGACTTGCGGCAATTCGAAATGCGCTCGGAACACCATAGATCACCGGCTCGAACGTCAACCCGTCGCGCCCCCGGCGCAACTCCGCGAGCGCCTTGACAATGATCTCTGGGCCAACGCCGGCAGGATCGCCCATGGTGATGCCAATTCGTCGCAAGGTGATCACACTCTTTCCGTCTTGGCCAGCACGTCGACCAGAAAATCGCTGCCGCCAAAGGCGCCAGACTTCGAGATCACCCGCGTTCCTTGCCAAAGTCCATCTGATAGCACCGAAACAGCGACGCCAGGCATCCATTCGCCAATTGTGTTCAGTCGTGTCGCTTCAAGCGCCCGGCAGAGCTGGTAAAGTGTAGCGCCGCCAACCACAACCAGAATGTCAGGGCACGGCAGAACGCGCAGCGCATCGACGACATTGGTGTACACGGCGGAGGCGTGAGCATTGTCGTATCCCGGAACGGCAAGTTTAAGACCAGCAAGACCCCTGTGATTTAATCCTAGGCCTATGGCCAGGATGGCGGCTTGAACTTCGCTTTTGGAGCTTACGCTCACAAGTAACCCGGGAAATGCTTGGTTCAAGCGCTCGGTTTGCGCCAGCGCGACCCAATGGGAGCTGCCCACAACCACCAACCGCCGGCCACCGGTAGGTTGCGAGAATGCGTGAGGGGCTCCGCTCAAGGCACGTGCAAGTCCGGCCGAACCACACCACAACACCGGTTCGACAAGTCGATCGCGGCAGGCGGCCAGGCGCACGAGGTCGGCATCGCTTTCGGCATCGCAAATCGCAACGCCACCGCCCTGCAGCTTGTCATTGAGGCCAATCAATCGACTTTCGGCTTGAAATGTCTCAGCCAAGTTTGGTCCGGCGGCTGCCCAATTGCCATCGTTGAGACGCGCCAATTGCTGACCATTACGCGTGATTCGACTCTCGGCTGGAAAAGCTGGAGCCATCACCAGCGTGCCGAACAACCCGCTGGCCGAACAGGCCTGCAATTCGGTGATGGTGTTGCCACGCATCAGAGAATCGATCTTCTTGTAAGCGAATTCTTTGCCGCAAATGAAGGGCAGCAAAGCCGCCATACGTTCGACCGCCTCAATCGGAGGGATCTCGCGGCTCTCGCTGTCGATTGCAAATCGGACCTGATCGCACTGGGCCCGTCCCGACCAGTTGACCGCGACCGGCTCTTGCAACGAGGCAAACGGAGCGGCCGCATCGAGTGCGCCGGTCAGGTCGTCCGCGAGCATGGCATGGGACTTCATCGAGCAAGCGTTCCCGTGGATTGAGGCTCGGAATCGTCGTCGCGTATCGACCACCCCCCGATGCTCAAGTTCATGAGATATTCTGAAAGATATTGAAACGCGTTGGCAAACCTGTCAACACGCCATCGATCTCCAAAGGCAGCATATCGTACTGCACCAATACGATTAGCACGCTGCCGGAGAGGATGACAAAGCCACGCCCGACGTTCTCAGCAAATAACTAGGCAATAGACCAGAACATGATATCTGCGCAGCGCCGTGCCCTCATCCTCGAACGATTGCGCCAGGACGGAGCGGGCTCGATTGTTGGTCTTTCGCAATCGATCGGTGTCTCGCCGTCCACAATCCGGCGCGATCTGGAATACCTCACCCAGGAAGGCTATCTCGAGCGCAGTCACGGCGGCGCGGTGTTGAAGGAGCAACAGCACACGACCTTCGAGATCGCGCGCGAGATTGGCGTTCACGTGGCCCACCAAGCCAAAGTTGCCATCGGCATCAGCGCATCCGGGCTGGTGGAGGCCGGCCAAAGCGTGATCTTCGATTCCAGCTCGACCGTGCTGGAGGCGGCCAAGGCCATTGCCGCCAAGGATGTCGTTCTCACGGCGTGCACCAACGACCTTGCTATCGCCATGGTGCTTGCGCGCGTCCCGAAGATGCATCTTGTCGTTCTCGGCGGTACGCTGCGACCGGGGTCACTGACCATGATCGGCGATCCGGGCCTCTCGTTCCTGGATCGACTGCATGCCGATATCGCCTTCATCGGCATTCATTCGCTGGCCAGTGGGCGGTTGTCGGAAACCTCGATCGACCTTGCCGCGATGAAGCGCCGCATGCTGTTGAGCGCCGCCCATACGGTCGTTCTCGCCGATTCAACTAAGTTCAAGCATCCTGCCTTCTGCGATGTGTGTGCCGCAGCCGAAGTGCGCACCATCATCACCGATGCCAGCATAACTGCTAGCGATCGCCAGCAGTTGATTGACGCAGGCGTCGCGGTGGTGGTGACTGGCGAAACCGCCTTCAGTGGCCGTCCTTGATCGTGACGGTTTCGGCGGCTGTCCAAGTGCGGGCCTCTTTCGGCATCGGCGGGTAGCCTTTCACTTTTGGTGTCGCACCCTCGATGTCGAGCAAAAATTTCTGGCTGGGATTGGCGCGATCATGCAGCTCGGGAGTCAAATGATCTCGCTCGTTGAGCTGTTGCGGCAAGTCCCGGCGCCCAATCGCAAGATGCAACACCCGGCGCGAGGCGCCGCTTTCATTGCGCGTGCCGCCATGCCAGATGTGCCCGTTGATCACCGCGACCGAGCCCGCCTTGCCGGACAGCTTGATCTCCTTTGGGTGCGGCGCCATCGGATCTTTCGGCATGATCGCCTCGTCCTCCGGGCGCACCTCGATGCGCTTGACCTCGGCCATGTTGACGTCGGGAACATTGATCGGCACCCATTTGTGTGAACCCGGAACGACACGAGTCGGACCGTTGCTTTGCGTCATGTCGTCCAGCAACACCATCGAGTTGACCACGCGCCAATCGGTCGCCGATATGCGCGGTACGTCGCTGTGCAGCAGCTGCTGGCCCTGGCCCTTTAAGGGGTTGCGAGCATTCAGCGAATAGACCCGGATCTCGCCGAGCAGATAGGCTGCTGCAGCCAGTGTCGGCATGCAGGACAGGCATCGATCGAAGGCGGACGATTTGTTGAACAGGTTGGACAGCCGCGGCGCTCCCGGCTCGATATGCACCTCGTGACCGCCGAACTCACCCTCGATCGTTCGCAGTCGCTCGAATTCCGAACGCATCTCCTCGACCTCGGCTGGGTTGAACACGTTCGCAACGACGAAATAGCCTTCCTCGTCGAACTTGCGCCGCTGCTCGGGCGTCAGATCGCTTTTGGAAATGCCGAGCTGAGCTAAAGCTTGCTGTGTGTTCATGTGCGTCATTCTCCCTGGGTTCTCGGCCTCATGCCGTTGGCTGGCCGGCACCCGCTCTACTGACGTTGCGATCCGGTTGTCTCCGATTGCGCCGATCTTCTTAACAGCGCCAAGCAAATTATTCCAATACATGCCACTCCCTTTGGCTCAGGTCAATTCACTGTGCAGCGCCAAAATACAAATCACGAAACGTGGGCGGCAATGTCTTCCATAAAAGTTCAAAACATGCCAAAATCGCCGACGGGCGGCTGCGAGTGCCGCTGCAACAGGGAGTGATGACGGCCATGGTTTTCAGCTCTATGAAACGTGCTGGGTTGCTCGCCGGCGCTGGCGCTTTTGCCCTCGGCCTCGGGTTCGGCATGCTCGAGCAAGCGAAAGCCGCCGGTGGTAAGCGCGTCTGCGTCAGCTGGCGGCATTTCCAGGAGGAGCGTTGGCGCATCGACGAGGCCGGGATCAAATCGGTGCTCGAGCCGGCTGGCTACACCTATGTCAGCGCCGATGCCCAGGGCGACCCGCAAAAGCAGATGACGGACGTCGATAGCCTGCTGTCGAGCAAGTGCGACGCTGCGATCATTCTGGCGCAGGACTCCAAGGCGATCATACCGGCGGTGGCCCAGGCCAAGGCTGCCGGAGTGCCGGTCATCGCCTATGACGTCCCCATCGATTCTGCCGACGTGACCTTCATTTCATTCGACAACGTGGCCGTCGGCCGGCTGATGGCCGAGGCCATGGTCAAGGTCAAGGACAGCGGCAACT
>JANLPY010000460.1:0-3892 GCA_031367505.1 Hyphomicrobiaceae bacterium
GTCGCCTCGGCAGACCAACTGGAGCGGACCGCCGCTATCGATCAATACAAGCAGGTGGCCGAACTATGCGCCGAATGGGGCGGCAATATCTTGATATACGTTGCGGGCTGGCAGGCGTTCGGTACCAGCCGCTCTCAGGCATGGGATTGGTCGCGTCATGCGCTTGATGAAGTCTCGCGGTCCACCGACCTGACAGTCTGCGTCGAGCCGACCAGCGCCGACAGCAACCTGATCGAAAGCTGCGATGACGTAATCACGCTGATGGATGAGGTGAACCGTCATAATATCGCCGCGATGTTCGACACCTACCATACGCTTTATCGCAACGAGGTGCCGACAGATTATGTCTATCGGCTGGGCAAACGCTTGAAACATATCCACCTCGCTGATGTGAACCGCGAGCCGCCGGGATCGGGTGTCGTCGATTACGTCAGCCTGATCCAGGCGCTACGCGATGTGGGCTATGACGGCTATCTGGCCATGGAAATCGGGTTCAACCGCCGTGCCGTGGAACCCGACGATATGGCTCGCCGGGCCCTAGCCTACCTGAAATCGCTTCTCTGAAAGACTATACTTGGCGTTTGTCATGGGTTATTTCAATGTTGGGGTGGAAGCGCATGACGATGAGCCTGCTGCTCTCGAGCGCTTTTGCGCTGACCGCCGCTTGAACAGTCGTTACTCGATGAAACCAGTACGCGTAAGTGGGCCTCACCGCCGCTGGTCATGCAATGGACGAGTTGATCGCCAAATGCAAACTCGCGCTGAGGGATGGACCTGCACCGGTTTCGTTCCGGTCTTTTGAGAGCAATACTCGCCGTCAAGGAGACCGGATATGGCACGAAGGCAAAGCGTCGAGTTTAAGCGGGATGCGGTCCGGATTGCGCACACCAGTGGTCTGACGATGCGTCAGGTTGCGTCTGATTTGGGGATCGGGCTTTCGACGCTCGGCAAGTGGGTTCGGGCAGTTGCTGATGAGGCGAAGGTGCCCGAACAGGACGCGGAGCTGCTGCGCGAGAACGAACGCTTGCGCAAAGAGAACCGCATTCTCAAGGATTGGAGCGGAAACATGGCATTTAAATACAAGAACCTGCCCCGACCGACCGGCAGATGGCACTCAAGGGTCAAACGCTCCATGACGGCACTAGTCCTGATCCTAGCAACAGTCCTCGTCGTCGGAGTGGGCTTTCTGTTCGCCATTAGTCCGGGTCGCCCGGCCCCGCTTCGTGATGCCAGTGGCGACGTGATACCGGGCAGCCTGTCGGAACGCGTGACGGTCGAGATCGGCGGCATCTCGCAAAGCATGATCATCCAAAGCGTCGATCCCGCAAATCCGGTTCTCCTTTTTCTTCATGGCGGCCCTGGCATGCCCGAGTTTTTCATGGAACAGGATTATCCCACAGGCCTTGAACGCCATTTCACAATGGTCTGGTGGGAGCAGCGCGGTGCAGGCATGTCGTATTCGGCCGATATCCGGCCCGAGACCATGACCATGGCGCAGATGATCTCGGACACGATCGAGGTTGCCGACTACCTGCGCGAGCGTTTCGGACAGGATCGCATCCTTCTGCTCGGCCATTCCTGGGGCAGTTATCTTGGCATCCAGGTTGCGGCGCAGGCGCCGGACCGCTTCCTCGCCTATGTCGGCATGGCCCAGATCGTTCACCAGATCCGGTCCGAGGTCATGGCCCATGACTACCTGCTTGGTGCCTACCGGGCGCGCGGCGATGCAGCGATGGTCCGCAGACTCGAAGCCGCGCCGGTCAGCATGGAGGACGGGCTATCACCCGCCTGGATGCGGCTGCGCGACGCCGCCATGCACGGGGCTGGCGTGGGGCACACGCGCGACATCAACTCGGTCATCACCGGCATCTTCCTGCCGGTCTGGCGGGTGCGCGCCTACACCATGGCGGACAAAATCAACGTTTGGCGCGGCAAGCTCTGGTCAAGGCCGTTCTTCTGGGAGGACATGCTGAGAGACGACCTCAGCACGCGACTGACCAAGTTCCAGTTGCCGATATATTTCTTCGTTGGCCAATATGACCAAACTGCCAATCCGACGCTTTCCCGCGCGTATTTCGACGTGATTGAAGCGCCGGTGAAAGGGTTCTACGTGTTCGAAAACTCCGCACACAGCCCGCTGTTCGAAGAGCCCGAGCGCGCGATGCGGATCCTTTTGCAAGACGTCCTGCCAGGCACAAACGTGCTGGCGGACGCGGCAGGGCAGGCAAGCCGCAGGTTCGGAAACGATGAATGACCGCCCACTCCGGACGTTCGACTGTCCCGGTCCAGTTTTGGTCCATCGGGAATTTATCTCGGCACTGGCGAGATCAGCCCCGTGGACTTCGAGATTAGAGTGATGGCGCAGTTCCGCACCACCAACACATGAGAAAGGGACACTGAAATGGCAAAAGTACTGTTCATTGGCGGAACCGGTCAGATATCACTTCCCTGCGTTAAACAGGCACTTGTCTCAGGCCATGAGGTGACGGTGTTCAATCGTGGTCAGCGTCGTGAGCCGCTTCCGAATGGCACCAGGTCAATCATCGGCGACATGAATGACGCAGCAAGCTATGGCCGTCTGGGCCAGCAGGACTGGGATGTCGTTGCCCAGTTCATGGTCTTTACGCCCGTGCAGATGCAGAGGGACATCGCAACTTTCGGTGGCAGGACTGGGCAATACATCTTCATTTCCTCGGCCTCGGTCTATCAAAAGACTCCCTTCGCCTACATGACCACCGAGCGGACGCCGGCGCACAACCCGTATTGGCCCTATTCGCAGGCCAAGATCGCCTGCGAGACCGTGATGAAGGCCAGCAGCTTGCCTTGGACCAACGTTCGCCCCAGTCACACGGTGCGTTCCGGCCTGCCTGGCATGGTCAACGATGGTGACGGCGATGCCCGTCGGATGCTTGCGGGCAAGCCGGTGCTTCTGGCAGGAGATGGCACAGCAATCTGGACTCTGACACGCGCCGAGGACATCGCCATTCCTCTGGTCGGGTTGTTTGGCAACTCCGCCGCCCTTCGCGAAGACTTTCACATTACAGGCGATACGGGCTTCACCTGGAACGCCATCTACCTGACCATCGCAACGAGTCTCGGCGTCGAAGCCAAACTCGCGCATGTGCCTACCGACACACTCATTCGCTACAAACCAGACTGGATCGGACCGTTGCTTGGTGACAAGTCTTGGTCGACCCTGTTTGACAATTCCAAGATCAAGCGCGTCGCTGGCGATTTTACCTGCGAGAGAGATCTTGAAAAGATCCTGAGCGAACCAGTCCGCTTCTTCCGTCAACGCCTTGCTGCAAACGTACCTATGAGCACCGAACACGAACCCCTAATTGACCGGATTATTCGCGAACAGGCCGCCCTCGGATAGATGGCTGATGCGCCTTGGCGTCCGTATCAGGGACCAGCCGGGGGGCAGTATCAAAGCGACCTGCCTGAGTTCTGGTCACAATGCCCGACAGGGTCTCGACGTGCTCCAACTCAGTTCCTTTTGGTGTTTCAGGACCGGCGCTGAGATAATCCGGAAACGCTAACGCCCAATAGTCGATTTCCGATGTCGCACAGCAATTTGAAGTCCTCACCCTGTCGAAGTTCTCGATTTTTGGTCCGTACGGTTTTGCGTCCGACCACCAGGAGCCGCAAAAAAAGTAAGCAGCCAAAGTCGGGTTAAATGTAAGCCTACGGTGAGGGCCGTCTTGCTTGGGTTTCTCTCGGTCGGCTACGGGTGTCCTTATGGACGCACGAGCTATGCCCGAAAGTTGGTGACGGTCTGATCAGGCGGCTTTGATTTCGTGCTTGATCCCGTCGCGGAATTCAACCCCCTGGATGATTTCGGGCAGGCGGTTCTGACCATCGAGTTTACGCCATTTCTTCTTGGCGGACA
>JANLPY010000467.1:0-4431 GCA_031367505.1 Hyphomicrobiaceae bacterium
CTGATCACGAGGCCGGTCAGTGTCTTGCTGACGATCGCGTCCAAGGATGAGCCGACGATGGCCGCGAAGTGCGCCGCAGCGCGTTGCACGTGCTCAGTGCGCAAGAGGACCGCGTTGAGTTCCTGGATCTTTTTGGATTGCTCGCTGAAGCTCGAATTGGCGACAGCCCCAGCAACCAGCCGCAACACGACAAAGCCGGGGCCGCCCGACGCGAGCGGTCCGACGAAGCCGCCATCACAATTCCATTTTACGGCTGCACCTTCCGGCTCGTTCAGCAGCAGGACACCGCGCAATGGCCCACGTGTACCCGCACATTGGGCCAAGTATCTCTGAAATGCCTCCGGCGCAGCGCAGAGGCTCGCGAGTTCCACGCCGGGCCGGGCCGCCGGGATGCTTGTTCGCGCAGCGCTGTTGGCCGCCGTGATCATGCCTCCCCGTTCAACGAGCAGACAAGGGCGAGGATCGGAGGCCGTGAACGTCTCGAAGTCGAGCATCTGCCTTACACGTTCGATTTGAAGTACTCACGGCCTTGTGCCGCTTCGGATTCACCGAGGGGGCCGAGGTACACGATGACTCGGCATTCGCCGTGTCCGGCCGCAATGGTGCGCAGAAGTTCGACCTTGGCATAGCCAAGGTTCTCTGCCGCGATCCGCCCGAAGACGTTCGAAGTCATCATGCACATCGAAGGCCGACCAAGGACCTTGTCGCCGAATGGACACGCCGTGTTGCCGAACACGATCTTGTCGTCGCTCTCTTCGATCACATAGAACTGGCCCTCGATGCGCCGCTTGAGATCGACCAGCACCTGCGCTACCTGCGGTCGGGACAGGTTGCTGACCTGCAATCCCTTCCGGTACGCGGAATTGATGGCATCGCCCATCGCCGCGCCGACGACGCTGATGTAGCCCGTCGCTTCTTCGACACCGACGACGCTCTCAAGCGTGCCGGCCAACTCGCGGATGAGCGTCCGCATGAAGCGGTCACGGTCAAGCGGGATGTCGGCAGCAGATACGCTAATGTTCGGCTCGGCCACGGCACTACTCCGTCTGTGGGCGCCTGGTGATCCCGATAGGTGCCTCGCTATCGGATGACCGCTTATACCTTCGGAAGCGGCAGTTAAGCAACGGTGCAGGTGGCAGTCGACCATGCACCCTTGTGTGTGTTTCTCGGACGCCGGCATGACGGTGTCAATCACGCGCACTGAAGCCGGCGTCGGAGAAGCGCCAAGGCACGAAGTCGCGGGAGTTTGGGCAGTGAGGACGCAGCGGACGCTATGGCGATTGTGCGGCGCGGCTCTGGTTTGAGCGATGTCGGTGCGGCCGCGCGGTGAGTCCAGGCGGCTATTGAGGCTGCAGATGCGGTCGATCTGGACGCCCAAAGCCCCTGCAAGAGTGATGTTTGGTGCCCACGTGTGGTCCGCATGGCGATCGGCACGAGCGACAGCGTTGCCGGCGGATGGCCAGCATTTCGGCATGCAGTGAACGCGAGACGATGGCGTGCTCATGACGTGTCGATCCTCATCGGTGGTGGTTTCGGCGATGGCCGATGTCTTGGCGTTTCGCCGCGCGCGAACACCTCGATGATGATCATGCGCCCGCCGCAGCACGGGCACGGTCGTGTCTGAACGCAGGGTTGCTCGGGTTCTAGAGGTGCTGTGGCATCGGCCTCATTCGTCGCCATCAGGCGCGACCGAGTCACTGCAACGGTATTGCCGCGCTTCGCACTGAGCTGGCTTCGGCGATTGCCGGCAAGCGCAGCCTCCGAAACGCAACCTTTCGCGCCGCTCGCAACACTATTCGGTGCGGGTTCACGTAGGCTTCAAAGGCGAAGTGCTTGAGCTGCAGGTCGAACTTCAGTTGGAGAGGCAGAAACACGGCGGCAAGGCCCCCAGAATCACCGAGGGCGAGATCATCGAGTTGATGTTAAAGACTTTCAAAGCCGCGCGTTGCTGTCCATGCGATGCCGATACCGGACGACATATGTTAGAGGCTGAGGCAGATCGCGCTCCAATTGCACAGGGCGCCGGCCGAGGTCTCAAGCGGCTTGTTGTCGAGAAAGTCGCGGAGTTGGGTCTCATACTACGGAAATAATTAGTCAGCGAGTCCGTTACAGCGGCGGACACGCAAAATTTCACGCCGTGGTGCTTGCCATATGCTGGTCGCCTCCCCACTTCCGGTGGGAAGTTCAGTCCGGAGCATCATCATGCAACGCGTTTTTCAGCGTATGGATCCTGGCGAGCTAGCGAAGAAGCAGCAATCGGTTGCTCGCCTTGACGCGCTCGCTACGCTTATGGACGCAGCCTTCGTCATCCCCGGCACCAACACGCGCATGGGGTTGGCCGGGATTGTTGGCTTGATACCCGGCATTGGGGACCTCATCGGGGGCGCGATCTCAAGCTACATAGTTTGGGAGGCCCGGCAACTCGGCGTACCGAGATGGCTGATCGCGCGCATGATGCTCAATGTGTTGATCGAAACCGGCGTGGGCGCCGTGCCCATCCTTGGCGATATGTTCGACATTTTGTTCCGCGCCAATCTTAAGAACGTGGCGCTTCTGAAGCAGTATCTAGCGCGGCAGGGGACCGACACTTCCGGCCCGGTGATTGACGAGACGGTCTGGCGGCCTGCCGTTTGATAGTTGCTCGATAGCGCAAGGATACTCATATGCCCAATGACACGCCCAACAAAATTACCGATGCGATTCAGGCACTTTGGCGTCTCGAGATCTCGCTCCGCAAGGCGGCGCTGAATGGCATCGTTCTGCGGAAGCATGCAGCTGCCGCTCATCTTGCGGAAGCACGGCAACATTTTGACCACGCAAGAAGCGCCTTCCGCAACAATACGCCGCCCCTCGTCCGCCGAACGTCCAGGAATGAATAAAGATTTCTTACCCAATCATTACGAGGTCCATAAGAGTATGCGGCCGTTCTCATCGCGATTTGTCCAACGCAGCGCAGACGGACTCTGATCGCTGCCATGACATGCTGCGGCGTGTTTGAGGTGGGTTTTATGAACGTCGAAGTTTTATAAGGTGCTGTCGGCGGACGATTATAACGCCCGCATGTGCCGCCTTTCACCAGAATCTTAGTTAATTCTTTATTGCGTACTTCCGGCGGTCTCTGGCCGCGCTCAAGTAGCAGCCTCAAATCAGGTATGATTGCCGGACAATTTGCGTACACATAATGGTTCAGACTAAATACATCGGAGTTGACTTTGTTGATGTCGATGGCATCGGCACCAGCGATAATACGGTCCGGTTGACGGGATGTAGCCTAGCTGGCGTCTATCGCGCAGCCAGCTTGATACCCCAAGCGCCCAATCATTAGAAGCACTGTATATTGTCGGTGCTACTTGCCGAAATCGCGGGCGACGCCCGACTGCGGCGACACTATCTCAATTCATCGATCTTCCAGAAGATGCGTTTGCCGTTTTGGTCGTGAGGATGCGAGTAGAGGCGCTCTATCGCCGCCCGCGCGCGGATCGAATGGCGCATTCTGGAACGAATTGGAAGGTGCGGTGGTTTGCCACTCAAAATCCCCGTTTCAACCCAGGATAAACCATGCTTATCCGCATCGGATTCGATATCGCAATTGCCTGTGCACAACCGACCCCTGTCGTCTTGAAGGTGCTGGTCGAACCAGACCGCTGTCGCGATTTGAGATCGAACGATCTTGTTGCTACCGCTCCGTTCGTGTCGCTGACCACGGACGTTGATGTGTACGGAAATCGAGAACTGCGAGGTGTTGCCCCCGCTGGCGACACGGAGTTTTCGATGTCGGCCATTGTTTATACTGACGGCAGACCCGATCCCGTAAACTTGCATGCGCGGCAGACGACGCCCGCAGAGCTGCCGGCTGATGTATTACGTTTCCTGCAGCCGAGCCGATATTGCGAGAGCGACCTTCTGTCAGCCTTTGCTTGGTCAAAGTTTGGGAGCGTGCCCGAGGGTTGGCAACGTGTTCAGGCCATCGCAGATCATGTAAATAGCTGGCTCACGTTTGGATATGAAAACGCGGATATGTTTCGTACTGCCGTCGGGGCGCACGCTCAACGTCGTGGTGTGTGCCGCGATTTCGCTCATCTAGCAATTGCACTGTGCCGTGCCATGAACATCCCTGCACGCTATTGCAATGGTTATCTCGGCGACATCGGCGTGCCCGCCAACCCTAGTCCGATGGATTTCAATGCCTGGTTTGAAACTTTCATCGGTGATCAGTGGTACACGTTCGACGCGCGGCATAATCAACGCCGCGTAGGACGCATCGTCATTTCGCGGGGCTTGGATGCGGCCGATTGCGCCATCCTCCATACATTTGGCCAACATGTTTTGAAGCGATTTACAGTCGAGACATTAGAAATCATGCAGCCGAACATAGTGGCGGCTTAGTCCCACGCTCGCGACTGCTCGTCATTATTACCTGATGCTCGCCCC
>JANLPY010000468.1:0-7621 GCA_031367505.1 Hyphomicrobiaceae bacterium
GAGCACCACGTGCCGCGCTATCTCGCCGCCTACGAGTGGCGTTACAACAGACGTTTCGAGCTGCCGAAAAATCTCGAGCGCCTCACGCGCGTCGCTGCAATAACAAAACCGGCGCCTTACGCAAAAATCGCCGCCGTCAGATCGAAAAAGTACTTTCGCGCCGCTGAGACACACGGGTAATCAGGTTATCATATGATTAGATAGATTGTCATCTATCTTCCAAGCTGATGACGAGGGTTCGATTCCCTTCACCCGCTCCAATAAAACGATGAACGTTCACCCTCTGACGATGGCCGCATTGCGTTTATCAGCTGCTGACGCGCGTCGATTTCAGCGGGGCCGGAATGATTTCATCGCACCTGACATTTGGATTTCATCGCATCCGGCATCAGGAATTTGCCGTCGCCATCTGCACCGCCGGATAACGCGACATCAATCCAATGCCTATTTTCTTGACATTTCGACGCCTTGACAGTCTACTTTTTGCCAAGTCTCCGAAAGTGAGACACCGCTTCGATGTTGAGCGGGGAGGATGTTTCCGATGGCAGTCACGTCGACCATCGACAATCCTGCGCTCGCACCCGTCACGCGGCGGGCGGAAGCGCGCCGGCGCCTGACGGGCTCCGACCGGGCTTGGGCGTTGGCGTTCGTCACACCCTACATCGCGATCTTTTTGGCCTTTGTCATCTACCCCATCGGCTATGGGCTCTGGCTTGGCAGCGATCCAGCGTCCTACCGGCAGCTCTTCGCCGATCCCGTTTATCCCTCGGCCTTGCGCAATACGCTGATCTACTTGCTGATCGCGGTGAATTTGAAGCTTTTCCTGGCACTCCTGCTGTCCGGATTTTTCATGCGCAAGGGGCGGGGGATCAAGACGGTCCTGCTGATCTTCCTGTTGCCTTGGGCCGTGCCGGGCGTGCCGAGCTACATCTCGATCCACTGGATGCTCAATGGTCAATGGGGCCTCGTCAACAACGTGATCTGGTCCCTGTTCCAGGTCGATGGTCCGCCATGGCTGGACAATTCCGCGTTCGCGCTCGGCTCCGTCATCTACACGCATATCTGGAAGTGGCTGCCGTTCTGGACCATCATTTTCCTAGCCGGTCGCATGGCCATTCCGCGCGAGTTCTACGAAGCCGCCAAAGTTGACGGCGCCAGCGGCTTCGATGAGTTCAGGCACGTTACGTTTCCGCTGATGTCGGGACTTTATCTGGTTTGCACATTGCTCAGCACCATTTGGGCCCTTGGCGATTTCAATGCCGTGCGCTTCATCTCGGGGGGCGGTCCGGCGCTTTCCACGCACGTGCTGGCAACGCTCGGCATTCGAAATGCCTTCGAACTCGGCAATCCGCGCCTTGGCATGGCGACCGTCTTGTCGGCGCTGCCGCTGTTGATCCCGTTGGTCATTCTATTGATGCGGCAGCTCAAGAAGGGCCAGGTGCAGCTATGAAGGCGGCGAAGAGAGCGAAGCTGTCGCAGCGGTTGGGCAATTGTGCAGCCGTCGCCCTCAGCACATTTCTGATCATCTGGTCGATTATCCCACTCTATAATATGGTGCGCGTCGCGTTGCAGGATAAGGACGACGTCTTCAGCAGCAACCCGATCCCGATCCATCCAAGCCTGCACAGTTTCAGAACCGTATTTGCCGAGTCATACTGGCTGCTGGCCAATTTCTGGGGGCAGATGGGCAATAGCTTCTACATCGGGATCATCGTCGCTTTGCTGACACTTGGCATCGGGTCGCTGACAAGCTTCACCATCGGCCGAATGCGCATCAAGCAAGGCTGGATGCTGACCAATGCGGCGCTGATGACCTACGTCATCCCGATGTCGTTCCTCGCGATCCCATTCTATGGCGTGATGGGAAAATACGGGCTGACCAATAACCCGTTGGCGGTGATCGCGGTGGAGGTCACATTTGCGACGCCGTACGCGATTTTCATTTTCCAGCAGTATAGCGCATCGATCCCGCTCGAACTCGATGAAGCGGCGCGCATGGATGGCGCATCGCCGCTGCAGGTTTATTTCAAGATCTACCTGCCGCTGATGGCGCCGGCGTTGGTCGCCATCGGCACCTATGCCCTGCTGCTGTCCTGGAACGAGTATCTCTACGCATTCTTGCTGCTGTCGACCGAGAGCCGGATCACAGTGCCGGTCGGCTTGGGCAAGTTTCTCAATAGCGACGAAGCTCCGTGGAATTATTTGATGGCGGCCGCGATCCTCTACGCGATCCCGCCGATGGTTATCTATTACGCATTCCGCAGGAAGATGAGCAGCGGCCTCACGATGGGAGGGGTCAAGGGCTGAGCATCGGATTTTGCGGCAGATCAGAAGCAGATCAGAAGAGGTAAGCCCATGCCAAAGCTCTCCCGGCGCCATGCCGTTGCTGGTCTCGGTTCGATCGTTGCCGCAACAGCCGCACGCTCGCGATCAGCCAAGGCCGCAGGCTCTGTCACCGTGTGGTGGACGCAGGGTTTCTATGAAGCCGAGAACAAGGCGGTCATCGACAATCTCGCTGACTGGGAAAAGAAGACCGGCACCAAGGTCGATCTGACCATCCTCAACGGCTCCGACTTGATTACCAAGCTTATCGCCGGCATGCAGGTCGGCGATGTGCCAGACCTTGTCCATTCCGTGACCGGCGACCGCTTCCTGGTGCCGCAGGCGGCATGGAACGACCAGCTTGTCGATGTGAGCGACGTCGTCGAGAGCCAGAAGGCGGAATTTCATCAAACCGCCATAGCCAGCTCGCGCTATTACAATGCCAAGCTCAAGGCGCACGCGTTCTATACGGTCCCGATCAAATGCTCGACGCTCCTCGAACAGGTGTGGAGGCCGTTAATCGAGGAGGCGGGCTTCAGCGATTCTGATCTGCCAAAGACGCACGATGCCTATTTCGATTTTTTCCAGACCGTGCAGGATAAGCTGCGCGCAAAGGGCAGGCGGATATTCGGCCTCGGCTATTCGATGGCGGCCAAGGAAGCCGATGCCGGCACGCTGTTCCATCATTTCCTCGTCGCCTATGGCGGCAAGGACATCGTGTTGCCGAGTGGCAAGCTGAACATCGACGATCCCGCGGTGAAGAAAGCGGCCGTCACGGCACTGGAGCGGCTCACGACCCCCTTTAAGAAGGGCTATGTCCCGCCGGGTGCCATCAATTGGGGCGATGTCGATAATAACAATGCGTTCTTCGCCAAGCAGATCGTGATGACGCCGAACGCGACGATCTCGATCTCGGTTGCGCAGATGGAGAAGCCCGACCAGTACTACAAACAAATTATCACACAGGGCATTCCCCTTGATAACGCGGGCAAGCCGGTGCCGAGCATGCTTGGCGTTTCGCCGTGCCTGATACCGAAAGGCGCCAAGAATATCGATGGCGCAAAACACCTGCTGCGCAGTTTCATCCAACCGGCCAATCTGAATACGTATTTGAAAGAGACGCGGGGACGCTATCTCCCGGTGATGCCGTCGATCGTCAAGAACGACCCCTATTGGCAAGATCCCAAGGATCCCCATCGGCCGGTGGCCGTCGAGACCGGACTCATTCAACCGACCATTCCCTGGTGGATGACTTACAATCCGGCCTATTCAGCCGTTTTGTCGGAGCAGATCTGGAGCCAGGCAGAAGCCAATATCACACAGAAGAACATGACGCCCGAGCAGGCGATGGAGGAGGCCACAAGCCGGATCAAGACAATCTTCGAGCGCTTCCAAATCGGCTGAGCGGCACGGATGACGCCTTGGTGTTGCCAGCCGGATCGCACCACCGAATCAGACCGGCCAATGACGTCGGCGCCGAGCCCAGTTCGCAACTTTACCTGATAGCCCAGCCACGTCCACGACGACCACAATTCATTGGCACAATTCACTGATACAACATGCTAATTCGCGGGTGACAGACGCCCGATATCCTTGTCCCGGCCGCCGCAAGATAGTCACGTGTTCGCAGCAATTATCCACCACCGGCCGGGCGCGCCTTGGGCCGGAAGCCGGGCGGCCACATGCGCGGTCCAGTGCGGACGAAATCGTGCAGCGGTACCAACAGGTCGGCGATGGCCGGGCGATCGGCCGGATCGCGGGCCAGGCACAAGTGGACGAGGGCCTCGAGACCGGCTGGAACCCTTGGGCGGAGAGTGCGGAGCGGCACAGGCTTGTTGTGCGTCTGCGGAAACGGATCCCGGCGGTTGGCGCCCGGAAATGGCAGCGCGCCGGTCAGAAGCTCATAAATCGTCACCCCGAGACCGAATACGTCCGCAGCTGGTGTCGCCTCCTGCCGCAGGCATTCCTCGGGCGCGATGTAGGGATCGGTCCCATCGATGTGGCTCGGACGTTTCGCGTCGCGGAGTCTGGCTGAGCCGAAATCATACAGGACCGGCCGGCCACCACGCACCACGATGACGTTGTTGGGCTTCACGTCGAGATGCAGGAAGCCCTTGTCGTGGACGTGCTGCAGCGCGCCGCCCAGATGGATGGCCACGCGCAACGCGTCGCCGACACTGAGGCGCTGATGCGGCTTGGCCGCCATCAGGCTATCGAGCGGCTTGCCGTCGAGGAACTCCATCAGCAGGTGGCCCGGTTGGCTCACGCCCAGAAATCGCACGATATTGGGATGCGATAGCGCCGCCAGGATCTCGGCTTCGCGCTCCGCCCGTTTGAACGTTTGAAACACCTTGCAGGCCATCGGGCACCAGGCTGCGTGGTTCCAGACGATGCAGACGGGCTCGGGGCCGCCCTTGTCGATGAACCCGAGCAGCGTCAGGTCGGGGCCCAGCCATGAGCCGATCTTGAGCTTCGCCGCGCTCTTGTCCTTGGTCGTGATTTTGGCTGTCCTTTGAGCATTCGTCCTGACTGCGCTCCGGACTGCTCGGGGCGACTTGGACTTACCGATTTTCGAGACTGCATCCGTCATGATCGTGTCATCCGCTCTTGGGTCTGTCATGCGTTGAGCTTTCCGGGCTCGGTTTGAGCCTGCTCGATCTGCGCCGCGAACAATCGTCGGCAACGGCTGTCGCTCGCCATCAGTTGTCGTGGCGCCCCGGTCTCGACGATTCGCCCCCGATCCAGAACAATGACCCGATCGGCACGGAGGATGGAGGACAGTCGGTGGGCGACGAGCAGGATCGTGCGCTCGCCAGCCAGACGCCCGATGGCGTCCGCGATCAATTCCTCGGTCTCGCTGTCAATCGAGGCGGTGGCCTCGTCGAACAGCAGCACGGGTGCATCACGCATCAACGCACGGCCGAGTGCGAGCCGCTGCCGCTGGCCGCCGGAAAGCCGCCCACCGTGCGATCCGACCTGCGCTTCGTAGCCCCCCGGCAGCGAGTCAATGAACTCGTCGGCCCTGACTACGCGCGCCACCTCAGCCATCCGGCGCGCCATCGTGGCCTCACCAGGGTGCAGTTGCCCAGGGTCCAATTGCGACGTCCGCCCGCCAGCGCGGAACTCCTCGCCATAGCGGATATTCTGGGCGACCGTTCCGCGCAGGATATGCGAGTCCTGAAACACCGGAACAACGTTGTCGCACAACGACGCCAGCGTGACGTCACGCAGATCGCGACCATCAAGCAGGATGCGGCCAGCGGTCGGGTCGCACAACCGCAACATGAGACGCAGCAGGGTCGACTTTCCGGCGCCGCTTGCCCCGACCAGGGCCACGCTCTCGCCGGGCTCGACGCGAAACGAGACACCATCGAGGATCTTGGCGTCATGCCCGCTATTCGACCGGCCAGGATAGGCAAACTCCACGGCGTCGAATTCTATCGCGCCTCGTACCCGCGGCAACGATTTCGCCGCTGGTTGTTCCTGCACGAGACTGGGTGTATCGAGCAGATCGGCAACCCGCTGGGCGCCGGCGGCGGCGCGTTGGAACCGCCCCGCAGCCTTGGCTAGTCCGCTGGCCGGTCCATACAACGATCCGACCGAGCCGATGAAGGCAATGACGGTTCCGACCGTGAGGTGGCCGTTGCCGATCTCGACGGCGCCGAGCGCGATCACGGCCAATCCGCCGAGCGCCGCCACCGCCTCGATCAGCAGCGTCGTGCGGGCCTGGATGCCAACCGTTACCAACTCCGCCTGGCGCGAGCGGTCGCACATCGCGGCAAAGGCGCGGGCTTCCCTGTGTCTGGTTCCGAACGCATGGATGAGCGGTGTCGCGTCCAGCCGTTCCTCGGCGTGCGACATCCAGGCGGCCGACTTGTGCCGGGCGATCCTGGCTGCGCGGCGGACGTGCGGCGCCATGCGCCAGCTGATCAACGCCAGCAGCGGCAGTACGAGCATGGCAGCGAGCGTCAGCTTCCAGCTCAGCAGAAACAGAAACGCCGAGAAGAAGAGCACAGAAAAACCGTCGGCGAGAACCGACAAGGGGCCACTGTAGATGAGATACTGGACGCGCTCGACGTCGCTCGTCAGATGGGCCAGCAGGTCGCCGCTGGAGCGGCCATGCGATCCCGGTGAAAGGGAGACGACGTGCTTATAGAGCTCAACGCGCGCGTCCTGGCCGATCCGCTCAACGAGGCCGGCCTCGAGGCGCTCGATCGCATAACTGAGCGCCAGCTTGACGCCGACCAGGCCGACATAGATGGCCGTAAGCACCGGCAGCAGGCCGAGCAGATGCCCGACCAAAACGTCGTCGATAAGATGCTTGACCGACCACAACAACGCACCGGCGGCAAGCGGACTTGCCAACGCCAGTCCTGCAGTCGTCAGCGCCAGCCATTTCGAGCGGAGCAGGTAGGGCCAGAACCGCGTCATCAAGGTTTTGATGCCGGCCTGGGCGTTCGAACGGCTGGGACCCGCATCCAACTCGGACTCTAGCGTTGTCGTGGTCATAGAACTGCTCCTTATCACCGGTACCGATACTGCGTGAGGCGGGGTCAGGCAGCACCGGTACCACGGCCAAGGCTAGAGGGTTTGGTGATGTTCAGCGCCTCGACCGGCGGCCACGCCCACGGCGAGAGCCGCGCCGGCGAGACCCGCGACGCTGAGAGCCGCGGCGGCCACGTTCTGCGATCTCATCAAAACTTGGAAATCCTGCGATATTCATTTTCGTAACTCCTGGTTTTAATTGCATTGTCCGGTGATGACACGATGATTCATACACTGGTTAGCAAAGATCGCTGTGACCGCCATCACAAGTCCGATCAGTTCAGCGCCTCGACCGGCGGCCACGCCCACGGCGAGAGCCGCGCCGGCGAGACCCACGCCGCCGAGAGCCGCGGCGGCCACGTTCTGCGATCTCATCAAAACTTGGAAATCCTGCGATATTCATTTTCGTAACTCCTGGTTTTAATTGCATTGTCCGGTGAGGACACAATGATTCATACGCTGGTTAGCAAAGATCGCTGTGACCGCCATCACAAGTCGGATTATTTCCTTCGGCCTGCTATCGGGACGCTTTCGCCAAGCCTGTACATTGCAATCGAAATCGCGGAGCTTTGAACCGACCCCGCCGCACTAGAAAATTGAGCCGCAAGCCGTGCATGCCTATGCGCTTAATTCCGGCTCAATCCTAAGTCATTGATGGCTCGGGAGGACTTGAAGCCATGACGAAGCCGAAACCGGACGAGACGCTGGCGCCACCGGACGCGGCACAGCTGCCTGACGATCTGTGGCGGGATTT
>JANLPY010000485.1:0-7074 GCA_031367505.1 Hyphomicrobiaceae bacterium
GGCGTCGGTCTCGATGACGGCATCGCGCCACAGGCCACTGACGACGCCGTCGAGCGGCGCGTCCTCGTCGGTCGGCAAGAACTGCAACTTGCTGTCGGCGAAGCGTTTGACCAGATCAATCGCCTGGATCACCGGTTTGTGCGCGGCGTTGTTCGAACGGAACTCCAATGCCTGCAGCACTTTCGGCACCATACGGCGGTAGTGGCCGCTGTAGGAGTTGCGGACGACCGCGCGCAGCGTCGTCCGATAGGTCGGGCCGGTTGCTTTCCATTCCTTGACCAGGTCGCGCAAGGTCTGCTCGCTGGCGACAGGAAACACGACCTCGCGCACGACGCCGTCAGGCTTCGACAGAGAGGCGTCGGCCAACTCGAACAGGATGTTCTGCTTGCCGGTGACGCGCTTCAGATCGTCGAGCAACTCGCGCTCGACCTTGCGCTCGGCGCGCGCACCGATGTGATGGATGGTTTCGATCAGCAGATCGACCAAGTCGTCGGTGAGCGACCGGCCCCGAAGATGGGCGAATGCCGCCAAAGCCGTCATCCGCAATGGTTCTGGATGCCGGCGCAGCTCGTACGGGGCTTCGACCGTGACGCGCTGGCGATAGCGTTCGACCTCGTGCGGCCGTGCCTGACTAAAAAGTTCGGCGGGCAGCCCGAGCTTGCGAACCAGGTCGAGCTTGGCCAATTCGGCCTGCAGGCTGCTGACGCCTAGCCCGCCTGGATCGGACCGCAACTGCATCAGCACCGCAGGCACGTGGCTGTCGAGCTCTTCGCTGGCGGCCGCCTGCTGGTCTATCGCGGCAGGACTGAGCAAGGCATCGAGCCGGGCTCGCGTCGCAGCCGGCAATCGATCATGGATTTCGCTGCAGAAGCGCTCATCTTGCGCATGAAGGGCAGCGCGAACGAGGCGGTCGATGCGATCGGCACCCGGCGGCTCGATCGTCATCTCCCGGCAGCGCTGTTCGAGCACACTGGTCAGCTCGTCGATATCGTGGCAGTCGGCAACGGCATGCTCGCGGAGCCACTCGGTCAGTGTTTCACCGTCGGCAACGGTCGCCTCCCGGAAGCCGAGCAGGGAGCGGATTTCGGCGCGCTGTCGTTTGAGCGTGCGGTCGCTCATGTCGATCGCGTCGAACGGCTCCGCCGGCGCATCAATTTGTCTTGCGACAGTGGTGATGGCTTCGGCCTCGATCTCCGCGGCACGGCGCGGAAAGCGGCCATGGGCGCGGTAGAAAAGCAGCAGCACCGCGAACGACAGCCGGCTTGCCTGTCGTTTGGCTGCCACGGCGGCCCGATCTGCCAGGCCAAGAGACCAACCTTCGGACCGCTCAAGCACGATCTGATCCATAGACGCCTCACGACCTACCGACATGGCTTTGTGCGTCGTGCACAAACGGACGATTGCGCAACGAACCGCCGCCATCGGAAATCCAGGCCCTTGCGCAGTGCGAAAATATGTTGCCAAATACGAATCATTGGCAACAGGCAAAAGCAACAATCCACATGCTGATCGGCTACGCCCGCGTCTCCAAGTCCGATGATCAGGATCCAGCCGCACAAGTGCGCGCTCTCGACGAGGTCGGTTGCGGGCGCATCTTCAAGGAGGCCGCGTCCGGCGGCCGTTGGGATCGGCCCGAGCTGCACCGCGCGCTCGATCAGTTGCGCGCCGGCGATGTGCTGGTGGTATGGAAGCTCGACCGCCTTTCACGCTCCCTGAAGGACCTGCTCATGATCCTTGAGCGCGTGCAGACCGCCGGGGCGGGCTTCCGCTCGGTGACCGAGGCGGTCGACACCACCATTCCAGCCGGCCGCATGATGATGCAGATGCTCGGCGCCTTCGCCGAGTTTGAGCGTGCCATGATCCGAGAGCGCACCCGCAGTGGTCTCGCTTCCGCCCGGGCCAAAGGGCGCGCCGGTGGCCGCAAGCCGAAGCTGACGGCCGATCAGCGCCAAGAGGCCATCCAGATGATCGGGTCCGGCCAGAAGTCGGCCGCCGATGTGGCACGCCTCTTCAAGGTGCATCCAGCGACGGTATCGAGGCTGCTCGCCCAATCGACTGTTGCCAGACCTGGCTCACGGCAGACCAGAGCCGCAGGAGCCTGAGGGAAGGCCGACCGTAGAATAGTTTTGTGAGGCGTATGCGTATCATGCAGGACACGGCTTCGCAGACCCTAACGCGCCGCGCCGCGCCATCAATCCGCGCGGTGTCCGGCTTGCACCGACAATGGACGGACTTTCGCCGTACCATCACGGGAATTGTTGTTATCATCATCGCGGCGATGGCGGTGCCGCTGATTGGTGTGATGCTTCTCGCACTCTACTCGGTCTCTGAAGCCAATCAAACGACACAGCGCAGCAACCTGTCATACACCGCGCGTGCCATCGCCGTTGGCGTCGATGCCGAGATGGATACCTATCGCGCCCTCGCCAGCGCACTCGCGGTTTCAGACGCGCTTTTGTCAGACGACCTGGTTAAGTTCGACGCATTAGCCCGACGGGCGACTGTCAGCTATCCAAATGCCTGGGTTGTCGTCACGAACCTCGATGGGCAGCAACTCGTCAACACAGGTGTGGCTCCAGGTCTGCCATTGGGACACCGCAGTGTCGGCGGCCTTGCGGCGCAAACGCGCGCCATCGCAACGGGTCAACCGGAGGTATCTGACGTTACTTTTGGGGCGGCACGACAGTTATGGACCGTGACGGTCGAGCTCGCGGTATCCAAAAATGGCAACACGCATCGTGTGCTCACCATTGCCACCACCTTGGACGGATTCAATTCCGTGCTGGCCCGGCAAACGCTTCCGCCTGGGTGGCTGGTCGGTATCATCGATCGGCAAGGCAACTTTGTCGCCCGTGTGCCGCGAAAACCAGACTTGACAGGTCAGCCAGCAGCTGTCGGGTTTCGTGAAAAACGCGGTCAGGAAGGGATGTGGGAGTGGCCGTCTTTGGAAGGTGATGTCATCGTCAACGCGAACGCCGTCTCACCGAAAACTGGCTGGACAGTGGGAGTTGCCATCAGCAAGAATGTGCTCACAGCAAACAGCCGACGCACGTTATCTTGGGCTGGCCCGTTGGCCCTCGGCATCGCCGCAATGGGTCTAGCCACGGCCACGCTCTTGACGCGGCGAATCGCGGGTAACCTCGCTGATTTTCGAAACCGTACAGGTGCCTTGCTCCAGAATGGACATGCGGAATTCAATTCGCATTTGCCGGAAATCGCGGAGACCTGGAATGCCCTGTCGACTGCCGTCAAAGCGCGTCTGGATGCCGAGACCGAATTGGGTCGCAGCAAAGAAAAACTGCAACTTGCGCTCGACGCGGCGGTGATGGGGCTGTGGGACTACAATATCCTTGACGGCACGGTCTCATGGGACGGGCGATTCAAGGCCATTTTTGATGTCGGCGAAGACGCGGCGCACTTTGACACCCTCATCCAGCACGTGTTGCCGGATGACAGACCATCCGTCCGGTCGGCACTGGAGGCCGCCTTCGCGCCCGTCAATTTAAAACCCTACTACGTCCGGTACCGCATTCGGCGCTCGGACGGCGCCGTGCGTTGGGTGGAAGCACACGGCGCCACAGAATTTAAAGGGACGGGCGAACATCGCCGTGCGGTTCGGCTTGTTGGCACGGTCTCTGACATCACTGACGACAAGCGCCTGGAAGAACAAACACAATTGCTGATGCGCGAAGTCGCCCACCGCTCGAAAAATATTCTCAGCTTGGTGCAATCCATCGCGCGGCTGACGGCGAAGTCCACTCACGGCGATTTCGCAACCCGCTTCAGCGAACGCATCCAGGCACTCGCGGCGAGCCAGGACGTTATCGTCAATGGCAATTGGCACGCGGTCGGCTTGCACGACTTAGTCCTCGCCCAGTTGTCGCATCTCAAGGACGTAATCGGCTCCCGCATCGTGCTCGAGGGTGACGCAATCACCATTTCGCCTGCGGCAGCGCAAACCATCGGCATGGCGTTGCACGAGCTGGCGACCAATGCGAGCAAATATGGCGCACTCTCGGATGGTAACGGCCGCATCGTCATTGCGTGGCGGCTGACCCAGACCGAAGCTGGCGAGCGGTTCGAAATCAATTGGATTGAGCGAGGTGGCCCGCCTGTCGTTGCCCCTCAAAGACGCGGCTTTGGCAGCACGGTCATCGAGACGATGGCCAAGGGCGGGCTGGCAGCCAGCGTGCGGTTGGACTATCCGCCAACAGGACTAGAATGGCACCTCTCCTGCCCAGCCTCTGGGGTCAAGAACAGTGCGTAAGAGTTCGACGGCGTCGAGCCCGAACAGCACGTCTGAAATCGTCGTTCACGTCAACGCCCGCTATTTTTTTGCGTCGGTCAGCTGCGCCAGACTGTTCATGAGCGCTGTGGGGTCGATTGGTTTTGTCAGACGCGGCGCTGCATCGAAAACGGCGGGTTGTTGATGAGCGGCATAGCCTGATACGACGATAAAGGGGATATCGCGGTCGCGCAAAGCCCAAGCAATAGGCTCGGATGTGTCCTTGCCCAAATTTATGTCGAGAATGGCAGCATCACATCCCTCGGTCTTCACGAGATACAGCGCGTTGGCGACCACGCCAACAGGCCCAACCACTTCGTAGTTGGAAGTGCCGAGCAGGTCAGCAATATCGGCGGCGACGAGGGCGTCATCTTCGACAACCAGAATTCGTTTGGTTCGATGGCTCAACTTGGTTCCTTGGCCAGTAAGGGGGTGCAACACTCATGATAACGACGCATGATCAAGACGGTAACGTTTGATTGGCGCTTTGGTTGCCGGGTCCGAGATCGCGAGGGACGGTGATTGCTCACCGCCCCCCGCTCAGACCCGGCGGGCGGGATTCCGGCATCCGGCAGTCAGTCGTCGGCCAGTCTTTGCATGCGTGCCCCCGTGAGGTCGGCGCGTTGGCAGCGTCGCTGGAGGGCCAGCGGCCACAAGCCGCGCAGCCGGTCGATCTCGGGCAGCGGGCCGAACTGGACCTGCAGATACCCATAAGTGCCAAGGATCTCGCGGTGTTCGAGTTGACCGCAGTTCGTTTGATCGAATTTGGTGAAAGGGATCGTGGGCTTTTGCCGACGGCGGTATCGGCGCTTGAGCTGCAGCGATTGGGATCGCGCACCTTGGCCGGAGGTGCCCGGTGCAGTGTAATGGAACTGACCGGCGCGCGGGATTCCTTCAAGCGCTCGCATGCAATATTCGACCGTCTGGCTAAGCCGGACGCCGGCATGCCGCTTACCAGCGCATAGTCTTCGATTGCGGGGCCGGAACTTATCCGGCCCGCATTCGTTTACGCAGCGTCCAGATACCCTAGAGAGGCAGCCGTGCATTTTCTTTGGGTCATTTTTATCGGATTTGTGGCGGGCCTTTTGGCACGCGCCTTGGCGCCTGGTCCGAAGACACCAAGAGGGTTCCTGTTTACCACGGTGCTTGGGATCCTCGGTGCTGCTCTCGCTTCCTACCTCGGTCAAGCCATCGGCTTCTATCATCCGGGTGAAGGCGCAGGCATCCTCGGCGCTGTATTCGGGGCGTTCCTGGTGCTGTTCATCTGGAGACGCTTGGTGGAAGCCCATCCGCAAGTCATCCTGCCGACCACGCGGCGGTTGCCGCGATGACGTTTTTTTCCAGAGCACCACACGCGTCTGAAGATGTCGAAGGATCGTTGCGGCGGTTGGACAGCTTGGCTCGGTTGATGGACAGCGCGTTTGTAATTCCGGGCACAACAATCCGCTTCGGACTCGACGGTTTGGTCGGCCTTATGCCAGGCATTGGCGATCTGATCGCGTCCACCGTCTCTCTTTATCTAGTACGAGAAGCGCGACGGCTCGGCGCGCCACATTGGCTGATTGCCCGCATGATCTGGAACGTCGCTGTGGATACGTTTGTAGGATCCGTGCCGGTCGTTGGGGATATTTTTGACGTGATGTTTCGTGCTAATCTCGCAAATATGTCGCTCCTCCGATCGCACTTGGAGAAAAAAGGGTCGTTGGTGCAAGGGCCCGTAATTGACGCAGAGTTCAGTCACGTACAGGCTTGATCTTTTGGGTGGAAGGCTATGTCCCAGACTGTCACCGTAAACATCCCTCATAAATTGGGGAAGCAGGAGGCAAGGCGGCGAATTCAGTCGGGCTTCGTTTCGCTTGTCGAACCGCTATCCACGATATTGGCAATCGACCGACAGGAGTGGCGGGACGACCGTCTCGAGTTTGCAGCCACCGCGCTCGGACAAAAAACGACCGGAGCAATCGAGGTGGAGGAAGGGCTTGTCCGCTTGGCCATTGAGCTGCCGCGGCTGTTGGCTGCCTTGGTCGAGAAAGCGAAGCCGCTCATTGAAAAGCGCGGTCGGTTGCTGCTAGAAAACAAATGACACTGCAGTGCGCTGCCGGTTGGTTACGAGGTGCAATACTGAATTCTGCGAGAGCTTCGTCAGATGGCCGAATGCAAAGCCATTGCTCCCAATATGAGCAATCCTATGATGATGGCTGCTGCTTTAGCCGTTTCCAGTGCTGAGGCCGGTTTGGGTGGTGTATGGGACACGGGCATGGCAACTCCTTATGTGTTCAAACTGCCCTAACTCGACGGCGTTCGTTGACAAGGTCGACACCAGCATTGAGGTCTGGTTCCACGCCATGCGGGCGCCCGGAGTCAGAATTCCCCATCTTTCCGAACCGGCGATGCCGGTGAAGGTGTCGATTGGTCGCCTGCCGTGCCAGCGCCTGAAGTGACCGTCTTCATGGCATCCTCGAGATGGCGACGCGACTCAGCTAAATGAGCGAGCGCGGCATCTTTCTGAAGGATCGCACCCGACCGGGCCGCATTCCGCAGCTCGGTTTCCATATGCCACAGCGATTTAAGCCAGCCTGGAATTTGTTCAAAGAGATCGGAAGGCATATCGCCTCGCATATTGGGGTCCGGCATAGGGAAGGAACGCGAGAACCTCCATTGGGTTCCAGGGTAAAGCCCGCGACAGACGATTTTTTGCAGCGCGCGGGCGTGATTTTCATGGGTCTGGTAAGTCCGCTACTGTGTACTTGACCTTCGATCACGCAGCGGCGATGCATGCCTGCTTGCCG
>JANLPY010000507.1:0-5146 GCA_031367505.1 Hyphomicrobiaceae bacterium
CCCCTCAGCTGAGGGGCCTTCTTGCGTTCGCGCGTCGTTTTGGAGTGGCGTCGTCGGGCTGTCAGTCGGTCTTGGATCGAACACGAAGTCCTCGCGCTCATAAGACCGCGGGTGCCGGGCGATGATCTCGGTTCCGCACGAGATTACCACCTCGTGCACAGCGACATTGATCTCTCTGAGTTCGATGGCGACACGGACTGGGATTGGGAAAGGGTCTATGACGAAGTCTATGCCCGACCCCTTGGTGCTCCCGGCCGCAACCGCGACCCTCATGGTGGTCCACCCATAGCACCCCTTCACCCAAACTATCGTCGTGTCCGCGACTGGTGGCGCCAGCATGGCCACGGCCAGTTCCACCCGACTTGCACGGGCGAAGAAGAGGCCTATTGGAATGCCGACTCACGCTTCCTAATGAGTGTCATTCAGTCGCTAGAGCGCGCCATTCACGCTCAGCACCGCGCCAGCGAAGACAGCCAGCGCTTGGAGAGCGTGCCGGCATCGGCGTAATAGGTGCAACCGCGATTGCAGCAACCGTCACCGTTCCATACACATACAAATCTGGGTGTCACCTCGTGGCCTGGATCGGCCTCGTTCCGCGACAAAGCTCGACAGGTGGCAAGCAGCGGCTCGGGGCGATTTCAAACAGGGAGATCGATACTTGCGCCGCTTGTTGATTGCGCGCGCGCACGCGCGACTTTCGAATAAATGGAATAAGAGAGCATCCGGAACCGTACAGCGAGCTTTATCAGTTACGTCTCGTCGATGCCTACGCGCGCGCACGCGTAGGCATCGGGCATAAGACCGATCTGTTGCGCAGTTTGGTCATCCATTCTCAGCTGGCTGGCTGGCCGCGCCACGAAGGTTCTCGTCGAAGGTGTCGCAAGCAGCTTGCCATGAAACTGGGCGGCAGCAGTAAAATTGACTGTCCTGCAGAACTGCCCGCTTGCATGTTTCCAGGCGCGTTAAGCGACCTGGAAATCATGCGGACGGTGGCAGGGTGTGCAAGTGTATCGTTGTTTTTAGGGTGACAAACCACTTGGCACCCAAGCTAAGATCTTGTTTTGCATATTTTTATTGGGCACAACACCGCTCGGCAGGTGTGCAAGTGTGCTCGGGCATTTTTGCGGTATGCCGCGGCTACTGGTTGTTGCCCTCAATTTCCTCAGCCTCGGCATCCACAACCGCCCAAATCTTCGTCGTCCGGTAGCCCTTGGGCACGCGCGGTACCTTGCCTTCGACCGCTTTAACCATTCCCTCGGCTTCCAGGGCCTTTAGGTACACCCTGATCTGTTCAGGCTGCACACTGAACCGAGCAGCAGCCATCAGGTCAAGACGCTTCTCCTCGTCCTTGCCGTTCAAGGCATAGGGCCAAGGCCCATCGTCCCGAAGCATGCCCAATAATGCGTCTCGGTGACCCCATGCCCAAACCGACATCTCGGCCACGTCCATCGCCATGCCGAGCCCGCCCGGACATTCATGCGGCAAGAACTTCCACACCGTGTCGGGCAGTTGCTTGGTTCCCGTCCACTTGCCGTGGCGGATGATGACCTCGCCGTTCCGCCTTGGCCGTAGCAACAACCCAAGACGGCTGGCATACGGAAGCGCACTGGCGCCGCGTGTTGCTTGATTGTAGTCAGGGATGGCGTTCTTGGTTGCATGGTGCACCAGAATGATCGCGCAGTTCAGGTCGGTCGCCATGCGGGTCGCGATGCGTGAAAAAGCATGCTGGTCGGCGTTATCGTTCTCGCGGACACCGTTAGCAAAGTCGATTAGCGGGTCAATCACCACGACGCCGATGTTGTGCTCCTTGATCTTGGCCTTAAGTTTTTCAGCAAACGGCCCTGCCGCCACGGCGCCTTTATCGCGAACGGCGAGAAAACCTGCATCATGGCTGTCGGGCCACAACACCAGCCGGTCGCCGAGATCTTTCATGGTTTTGCCCAACTGGCGCACGGCAGCTCCAAGCCGAAGTACCTGTTCGGTGCAGTCGTTCTCGCGGTTGATGATAAGCACGTTGCAGCCTTCGCGCACCCGATACGGACCATAGTCCACGTCGAGTGCGATCGCCGCTCCGATGCCCATGGCATGCGTGGACTTGCCCGAATGGCCAACGCCGATGATGAGGGTCACCATTTTGCGAGTGGCGACGCCGTGCATGATGATTGGCCGTTCCTCCACTAGCGCCTCGTCTATTGCTGAAGCCATCAACAAGCCTTTCGCATCGTCCGGGATGTCGATGGGCAGGAACGTCGACGACGGCAGGCGGCGCGGAGGCCGAGGGTGAGAGATGTACGGGAAAAACTTTAGTGCATCGTTATACAGGTGGTCCGGCACCTTTGCTTGAGTGCAAAAGTGCGCGAACTTCTCGAACGGCCTGTTGCACGCGTCGACCGATAAGGCCGTCAGACTTGGGTCGTCGTACGGAGTGAAGCTGATGATGAAGGCATTGAGCATCGCCTTCTTCACGAGCCCGATCATGGTCTGGATGTTGCAGCGGGGCGGTACAAAGTCGCCCCGGTACTCATTAAGTTCTGGGAACAGAACTTTGTCTTGCAACTCGAGCACGTCGGTTTCCGGGCCGAGAAAGTTATTGCCCAGAGTTTCGATGATATTATCGGACTCGAACACAAGGGCGTTGTCCTTCGTGTACCGACCGAGCGCAACTTGGCTGAATGGCAGTTGGTCCACGCCCACAACCGAGAAAACTGGTGTCGTAGTCGACACGGGCAAGAAAGGCGGGCGGCGCCCGAAGCAATGAGCATTGTTATGCTTCCTACGCGGAAGGTCGCATTTCCCCGCGTGAGCACCGCACCATGAATGCTCTGCAGGCCGATCTCGACCGCACGTGCGGCCACTATCGCTGGAAGGGTTGATCAACCGGGCCCGCGTTCCTCGCGCCTACGGCGGTTCCGAAATGAGTTGATCTGGATCTCCGCGCTTGCATGATGTGCCGGCGCGGAGATGTCTGTATCAGAAATACTGTCGCGAGGAGGTCGCTGATGCCAACCGTTCGCACGCCCACGCTCGACCCCGTTGCGATCGCAGAGCTGCGCCCTACCCAGATCACGATCGGATTGCGGGAAGTGGAAGCCAAGCGCAAATACTGGCGCACAAAGACCGACAAACAGCGCGCCGCGTTCTTCGGTCGCCACATGATCCCCGTGATCCTAGGGCCGAAGAAGCGCAGCTATTTGATCGATCACCACCACCTGGCGCGTGCGCTGCATGAGGAGGACGTGGCGCAAGTCCTCGTAACCGTTGTCGCCGACCTCAGTCGGCTCCAGAAAGATGCGTTCTGGATTTACCTCGACAATCGCAACTGGACCCACCCCTATGACGCGGCCGGCCGCCGGAGTGGTTTCGAGAGCATTCCCAAGTCGGTGGCAAACCTTGTCGACGATCCTTATCGGAGCTTGTCCGGCGAACTGCGGCGGGTGGGCGGCTTTGCCAAGGACACAACGCCATTCAGCGAGTTCCTGTGGGCCGACTTTCTGCGCCGCAGGATCAAGCGCAGTACGGTCGTCGACGATTTCGACAGTGCCCTCGAACAAGCCTTGGTTCTGGCCAAAAGCGGCGACGCCGATTTCCTGCCCGGCTGGTGCGGCCCATCGCAACACGATTGACTTCCCGCGCTGTCAACCAAAGGCGCATACTGGTCTTCGATTAATTGCCCGGGAGGCGTCGGCATGCTGGACTGGTACGACATTGTCGTTCGTCTCGTTGGCGCCGCGCTGATCGGCGGCCTCATCGGGCTCAATCGTGACCTCCATCAAAAACCATCGGGTCTGCGGACGCTGAGCCTTGTCGGTCTGGGTGCCGCGCTCGTGGTTTTGGTGGTGGACGACAGCACCACCGACGCCAATGCCACAAGCCGAGTACTGCAGGGTATCATTACAGGTGTCGGGTTTCTCGGTGCCGGCGTCATCATTCATGAGGCCGCGACAGTGAAGGTGCGTGTCCTCACCACCGCCGCGGCCATCTGGGTCACCGCCTGCCTTGGCGCTGCATGCGGCCTCGGCGCTTGGCGGATCACGCTTGTCGCCTGTGCAATCGTAGCGCTAGTGCTGATATTCGGTGGCAAGCTCGAAAAGGCGGTCCATGACCGTCTCGCTGGCGATGAAGACAAAGCGGCTTGAGGGGACGCCGTGATGCGATATCAGATCACCACCGGCGTGCCCACCTCGATCACCCGATCTGTCGGAATCTTGAAGTACTGCGATGCGTCGCTTGAATGACGGGCGAGCCAGATGAACAATCGATCCTGCCAGAGCGGCATTTGCGACCTTGCTGATGGACGAAGTGCGCGCCGGGAAAGATAAAACGATGTTTGCATCGGGTTGAGGTCCAGGCCTAAGCGCCGCCGCAGAATAGCGCGCGGCACATCGGGCTCTTCCATAAAGCCGAACTTCAATCGGACAATTGTAAAGGCGTCCGAGATTCTTTTGGCTTTTCCTCGATCGGCCTCGTCGATGCGCGGCGTATCGGTGGTATCGATACAGACGATGATGTTGCGGCTGTGCAGGATCTTGTTGTGCTTTAAATTGTGCATCAGCGCTGTCGGCACGTTTTCAGGATGGCTTGTTAAGAACACGGCCGTGCCAGGCACGCGGTCAGAAAACTTGCGTTCCAGCATGGGTAGATGATCCGCAAGCGGGAGATCCACCTTTCTCGATTGATCGACTAGCAAGCTCGTGCCGCGCCGCCATGTCACCATTACGAGCAGCAGGGCGGCGCCTACCGCCAGCGGCAACCAACCGCCCTCGACGATCTTTAGCAGGTTGGCACCGAGGAAAATTAGATCGACCACCAGGAACGGAATCATGACCATTGCTGTGCGCCACACCGGCCACTTCCAATAGTAGTGGGCGACAAGGCTCGCGAGGATGACCGTGACAACCATCGTTCCAGTCACGGAGATGCCGTAGGCAGACGCCAAGGCGCTGGAGCTGCGGAAGCTTGCGGTGAGGAACAGCACGGCGACCAGCAGCATCCAATTGACTGTCGGCATCAGTAGTGTCCCAGCGTTAATCGAATAGTTTCAATTGGTTGTCGAGTGCGATGTCGACATCCTGGGCCGGATGGCGCGAAAGCATGCTGTTTATGGGCATTCTCTCGAACATCGTGAGGCTCAGGATCTGTAGGATTT
>JANLPY010000525.1:0-3394 GCA_031367505.1 Hyphomicrobiaceae bacterium
CGCGAACAGATCGATACCGCGCAGGCAGCCTGACTTTCCAGCAGCGCAAGCCAGAACTCACAGGAGTATGGCTACCCATACTCAATGGCCCCATACCCCAAGCCAATGCCAGATGCCTGCGGTCCACAGCGGAGGCGTACGATCTTTGGAGCGGTCGAGCGCTTGCTTTCTATGGCGAAGGCAACGCGCCCTGCCGGTTGTGGTCGGTGGAGCGTCCTCGATTTCCTGCAGGCTGGCGCGTTGTCAAGCCGTTGAGCCCAGCGAATTGAGGTCTGCGAATCGCTATCTGATCTTCCAAAAATCAAATTTATGACGCCGCTGCTTGCAGCGGAAGGATTCGTGATTCTAGGAATTCAGATTCAGCGTCGGAAAAGTCTACTAACTCAATCATTTGTGCCACAATAGCTGACCGGATGGGGGCGTTTGCCTGACCCCGTGGGGGCTGAAACCTGACCCACCGGGGGAACTCACCTGACTGCTTGGGGCTATCCTGACCGATTGGGGGTCACATGATCGGCGTTCAGGTGCAGGGAGTGAGGAGTTTCTGATTTGCGCAAAGGCCGAAATCAAGATCGTTGTCCAGCATTGCGCAAGATTGTCCCGACTCGCAGGTTTTGCAGGCTCGTGGATCAACCCAGCGACAATTGATCCTGACCGCTTGGGGGAAACAGAAAGCCGCATCCTGACCTGACTTGACGGATGAGGTCAGGTCAGGCAGCATTTATTCTTTAGGGAATCGGTTCTGATCGCAATATGGCATGGAAAATGATGTTGCCCAAACGGCCGAGGCGATTGAGCAGTCGCCGGCGGTAGTCCCCCCGGGACGCGCCATGCGTGTGGCTGCGGCTTTGAGGGCGAAGAACGGCGACGAGTTCGCCAAGCCGGGCAGCATCATTGAGATTAAATTCGTCAAAGGCGAATCGCTCAGCCTTACTGCGTCTCGGTTATTGGCGCTCATGATCTTGACTGCCGGAGGTGACGCTTGGGAGGACCGCCCACACCGTATCCGCAAAGCTGACATACGCCGCGGCCACAAAGGCAATGAGCGGATAACAGACATGCTCCAGGAGCTCCACAGGACCCTATTCGCAGTTGATGATCTGTCCTGGCGTGGGAAGAAGGCTACCCTACTGTTCTCATTGATCTCACGGTCGCGGCAGGAAACAGAGGAGGAAGGGGGGGAAGCTGGCTGGACCGAGTGGGAGTTTACGCCTGATGCGCGGAAGCTTATCCAGGCATCGGAGACCTACGCCGTTCTCAATCGGCAAGCCGTTCTGGGCTTTCGCTCAAACTATGCGCTCAAACTTTACGAACTCGGTGCGCTTCGTCTGCATCGTCGCCAGGCCACTTGGAGGGGTGACATGCAGGCGTTGCGTGCGGCGCTGGGCATCCCACCCGAGGTCTACACGGACTTCGCACAGCTTCGCCGAAAGGTGCTCGAGAAGGCGAAAGCCGAGATCGATCAGTTAGCACATTTCCGGGTCGAATGGCGCGAGATCAGACAGGGCAGGACTGTCACAGAGCTCGAATTCCGATTTGAGCCAAAGAGCGCTCCGGAAGTCATCGAGACGGTTGACGAACTCGATCGTCATTCGGCCGGACGTCAAGCACGCCGGGAAGGGGGCGTAGATCGTATTACAGCCGGGCAGGGGGCTGTTGCGGTACAACCAAAGGCAGTAGCGAGCAGAAAGCCCGAGGGATTTGCCTTCCCGCGCGGGACAATTCGCTTGGGGTACGGCGAGCTCCTTGAAATCGGCCGGCAGCATGGTGGGGGCTGGGATGTGGATCTCATTGCTGATGGCTTCCGCTCGCACATGGGGGAGCGTTTGGAAAAGCTTAGCGGCACGAAACTGACCGCTGCCTGGAAGGGCTTTTGCGAAGGCTGGTTTAATCGTCGGGGAAGGCCCTGACGACGCCAAATTGCACGCGTGCAATTGCTGCGCCCCCACCGAGTCAGGATAGGGCCAGCAATCCAGCGATTTGAGCCCGACCCCGCATCCCTACTTTCGAAATTTTCAATTTAATTGGCCAAAAAGCGCAAGTGGGTGTAGCACACGCTCAATTGCGAAAGGTGAGCATGTGTCCAACGGACTTGAAATTGAGGAAGCCGAGCGGTTGGTCTCGGTCGCGACGCTTGCCAGTCGGACCGCGTCCGTGCTCGAAAAACTGCGGGATTCTGCTCGCAGTGCCCGTGCAGATGATCGACGTGAGCCGACTTTCACAATCAGCAAGGCAGCTGAGCTCGTCGGTCGGACACCCGCGGCGATACGAGACGCAGAGAAAGACGGGCGTCTGCCGGAGCCGGCGAGGGGCGACAACAACAGACGCGAGCGTTATACGCTGGCGCAACTCAACGATATGCGCGGAGTCTTTGGGACGAGACCCTATCGCGCGCCTGGTGATCCTTGCTGCGTCGTGGCGGTTCAAAACTTCAAGGGCGGGGTCGGCAAGTCCACCTTGGCAGTCCATTTGGCCCAATATCTTGCCATCAGAGGCTACCGCGTTGCACTCGTTGATTGCGATAGCCAGGCGTCTGCAACCACCCTGTTCGGCTACGTCCCCGACCTTGATCTCACTGAAGACGAAACGCTCTATCCTTTTCTTCGCGAGGGGGAGCGCTCATCCCTCGATTATGCGCTCCGCAAGACCCATTTTGACGGCTTGGAGCTCATCCCGGCGAACCTGCGCCTGTTCAATTCCGAATATGAGCTGGCCGCCCGGATGGCGCAAGGCAGTCCCTCACTGCTTGATCGCCTGAAGGAAGGGATCGAGAGCATCTCCGATCGGTTCGACGTCGTGGTGATGGATCCGCCGCCCGCACTGGGTGCGATCTCGCTGTCGGTCCTGCGCGCAGCAAATGCGCTTGTGGTGCCGGTGCCGCCGACGGTGATGGATTTCTCTTCGACCGCAGCATTCCTGTCGATGCTGGATGAGACGATCGAGCAGCTTGCAGAGAGGGGCCTCGCGCCAGAGTTGAAGTTCCTTCGCTTTGTTGCCTCAAAGGTGGACGAGAACAAATCAATGCAAAAGGAGCTGCTGCAGTTGATGCGCACGCTATTTGGGCATGCGATGGTGCGTACCCCGCTAAAGGATTCGGCCGAGATCGACAACGCGACGGCGCGTTTGATGACTGTCTACGAGCTTGATGGTCCTGCGACGAGTTCGGCTGTGCGTAACCGATGTCTGAATTATCTTGATGGTGTGAACTCCGAGATCGAAGTCGATATCCGCTCGATGTGGCCTAGCCATCAGAAGCGCCTTCGCCAGGAAGCGCTGGCATGAATACTTGGAATTGCACGCGAGCAATTCACGATGAACCGGAAAAATTGCACGCGTGCAATTGTCTAAGTGGGAGGCATGCATGAGTAGGAAAAACAGCGGCTTTGCGGCTGAT
>JANLPY010000538.1:0-3165 GCA_031367505.1 Hyphomicrobiaceae bacterium
TCCTCCACCGCTTTCGCTGAACGAAAGGCCGTAGCTGAACCCAAACTGTGGCACATCCTGGCGGAACGACACGCGCCAATTTCGGTTAAAGGAATCCGAAAATTGCCGAACGACGCCGGTAACCGGATCAACAACTTCGGAACTGCCGCTGTTCAGTTCTACATTCAAGCGCCCATTGGGAACCCCCAGTTTCTTCAGCGGGACGCTAGCCTTGAAGCCGAGGGACCATTTCTTGCCTTCGCCCAGGTTTCCGGGGCCATCAAACGCTTGAAGCAGCGAGCCGCCGAGTGGAACAACGGGAACCTGATCCTGAACGTCTGTGACCTTCTCAAATGAACCGAGAAGCGTCAGCACGCCATCGCCCCAGAATTTCTGTTCGAACTCGCTCTGCAGAGCCCAGACTTTCTGGGGTCTCAGATCGGCGTTGCCCCCTGTCACCTGATTGTTGACGACCTCGACAGCAGAAACGAAGTCCCTGAAATTGAGTTGCGCGACCTCTCGCTTCAGTGAAACCCGCAGTTGCTGCGTTCCGTTCGGTCGCCAGGCCGCCGTGATGCTCGGTTTCGGGTAGGTGAACTCGCGCTCGGAAAAGACACTGCTTGTGCTGGACAAGCGGCCTTCCTGCTTGATCTGCGAGTACTCAAACGTCAGTCCAGGTTCGAGGGTGATATCCGGTGAGAGTTTCCAAACATCTGATATCTGCACCTCACCGCGATACTCCTCGACGATTGTATCGGACCCCGGTGGGGTCGCATCGACACCCGTGTTCAGCGTCACCTTGCGCGTGCTGTCGAGAAAATTGTACGCGCCCTCAAACGACAACTCGACCGTGTGTGTCTCACCTAGAGGCCAACTGATCTGTCCGCGGGCGATTGATTCACCTGCGGCGTCTTCTGACTGAACGCGAACCGATCGGTTGAAGGTGCCGGAACCAGCGTAAAAGCCGAACAGGCCGTCGCTGGTGCTGTTCGAGCGCTGGTGCAGAATTATCAGCTTGGTCGAGCCGCCTGCAAACGGAAACTCGAGGTCGCCATTTAGATTGTAAGTGTCACTCGCAGAAGCGCCGTCTTGGGTTTCAAGGCGTGATATTGGCCCTGCAAAACTGGGAGCATGAACTTCATAGAAGCTTGTCCCGTCTCCATCCGTCGAGGAAAATGAACCGTTCAGGTTCATCTTTCCCCAATCGAACGAGCGCTTGAACTCGACGGCCGGCGCGAGGGTTTGGCTGCTGTTCAAGGAGAGGCCGGAATGCTCCTCGAAGAGCGTCATGGAGCCATCGAAATACGCTCTATGGACGAGGCTGCGCGCGCCAAAAGGGCCGCCAGACATTCGGCCGCCAGACATGGGGGCCCCGGCTTGGATTGAGAAGGTCAGTGCGCCGCCAAACGCTGGAAGCGTAGTTGTTGCTTCGGCGGAGCCATTTATTCTGCCGCCTTGAAACAGGCGGCCATCGACTTTCCAATTGCGGGTAATTTTGACCGCGCCCGAATTCAAGACGACGTTTGCGACCTTGGTCTGACCCCGCATATCGAGCTTAGCGGATGCACCGGTCACGATCTCGATTCGCGCCACGCTAGTGACGGGAATCCGCCCCAGCAGCGTGCGAAGCTGCGTCTTGGTAGAGGGGCGTTCGCCATTGATGAGAACGTTTCCCGCGGCGCCGGCAAAGCCGCGAACTGAATCGCCTTCATCGACAGAAAACCCTGGCAGCTGACGCACCATATCGTCCGCTGTCGACGGGTTGAAACGCGCAAAATAGGCTGGCTCGAATGTCTCGATATCAGGCTGCGTTGCGACCGTTTGGGCGCTCGCCTGTGCGGCAATGACCGCCGCCATGCTGGCGAGACCCGATAAACGAACAATCACAGGCGAGAGTCCTACTTTACGCGGGCAAGCCCTACCGGAAAACCCTCTCGGCGATCAAGGCGGGACTCTCACCATGACGCAGCCGTGATCAACCACCTTTGACACTTAACGCCGGGCGTTGCGGCAACCCTGGCCGAGCCGGTTGGGGCGCGCCAGCGCCTGAGGTGCGGATCCGTCAAAAGGACGACGTCTAGTTGGGGCAGACGACACGCTGTGCACAACTGCGAGGAGAAGAGCAGGCAACAACGCCACCGTTGCGACGGTATTCGCATGCATTGGATACCAACGCAATCGCGAGCCAGATTGGAGAAGCTGAAATTCGTGGCTTAGGGCCGGCGCCTAAATCCCGCGCGCCTATTCGCGCCGCTCAAGACAAACTATATTCAATTGCTTCAACAATTGCCGAACCTAGACTAGTTTAGTCGTTCTCTTCCATGTGGAACTAATCAAGCAGGTAGGAGTCGCGACGATGCTGCGCATCATCTGGGCGACCGCCCTCTCACTTCTATTCGCGGGATGCGTTACTCTGCCCCGCGTTGGCGAGCCTCTAACTGCGAGTTTCGATTGTGCCGCGAAGCCTCTAGGGTTCGCAGTGGCTGGCAACAAGGCTCTTCATTTTTGTCCGTTTGTGAGCTCGGCCGATGGATCCTCCGGCACTTTCGTCGAAGTGGAGAAAGGCATCGTTCGAGCAGTGCTCGACAAGCAGGCCGCAAGAGCGTGGGTCGTATCCAACCGATGCTCTGCGCTTGGCATTGAAGCGGATAACCCACACTTCGCCGCTTGCGATGAACTGGTCTCGAATATTCTGGTGCTGTGGGATACAGCTGAGGTGGCGGAAGCGAGAGCCGACACCGCAGAACGAGACTTGCAGCGAACCGACTTCCAACAGCGCGTCATGCTGCAACGCGTTATGCTAACTGGCCCATGGTACGATTGGTAGCAGCGTTTGAGGAACTGACAACTTAATCAGGCAACGCAGATTTCAGCGCCAAGCGCGAGGTCGCGGGTGCTGACAGGTAAATGAAAACTGGCCTCTGTTGTTCTCGTCTCAGGCGGTGATGGAGACGTAGATGGCCCGGATTTCCTTCAAGCGTCACCGTTTTCCAGCTGATGTGATCCGTCATGCCGTTTGGCTCTACTTCTGGAGGTCTTGCAGGTCTCGCCAGCGCAGCGATCCTTCTGCAGGGCCCGGCTTTTGCCGACAGCCTCGCTGCCGTGGCGCAGGATATTGCAAAGGTGCTCGTCGAGATGGAAGGCAACCTCATCACACGCGATGGCATCGACATGAATATTGCTGAC
>JANLPY010000553.1:0-82415 GCA_031367505.1 Hyphomicrobiaceae bacterium
CGGCAACGTCGATGCGCTGATCGAGGCTGTCTGGCGGTTCGATGAACTAACCGATGTGAGCGGGCTGATCGCTCACGCGCGGCCCTGATAGCAATGTCACCAATCTGCAGTGCCACAAGGAGAAATCAAAGCCATGAGCGAAGACAGCTTGTTTGAACGAGGCCTGAAGGTTCGCAAGGAAGTCTTGGGCGAGGACTACGTCAACAAGTCGATCGCGGGTGCCGACGACTTCACCCGGACGATGGCCGAGTGGTCGACCGAGTATTGTTGGGGCGCACTGTGGACCCGGCCCGGCGTCGATCGGCGCACGCGCAGCATCGTCAACCTGTCGATGATTGCCGCACTCAACCGGCCGCATGAGTTGAAACTTCACGTCAAGGCCGCCATCAAAAATGGCCTGACCAAGGACGAGATCAAAGAGATTTTTCTCCAGGTCGCGGTCTATTGCGGCGTGCCCGCCGGTATCGACAGCTTCCGCATCGCCCGCGAGGCCTTCAATGACCTGGAGAAAGAAAAAGTCTAGTTGCCGCCCTCGATCTCCGGCGTCGCGAAGAATAAATCCGCGATCGATGCCGGCTTGTTTTTCAACGAGCCGGCATCGTGCATGAAGTTAGCGTAGGCCATCACGTTCTCGGGCTTCATGGTGTATTTCGTCGACGGATCATTGAGGATCGCTGTCAGCTCATCGACACTCCAGCCCTTACCACCCAGACTATCGAGTAACACGGCGGCAGCCGCGCGCCGGTCCTCCTCAATCATGCCCTGTGCACGTTTCAACGCCTTCAGAACCGCCGCATAAATTTTTGGGTTCTCAGCTTGAAACCTCGCCGTTGTCGACATCAGCGTGAAAGTTGTCGAGCCGCCCATGATGTCGTCGGAGTTCATGATTGCCCGGATCGCCGGATCGTTGCGCTCGCGCTGATCGAACGGCGCTGATGCCCAATGGGCGACGATACCGCTGCCGGAAAGCAACCCGATGACGGCATCTGGATGCCCCATCGTGACGGTGACCGGATCAAACCGGAATGTCTGATCGCGGCCGTACTTCTTCTGTGCGTACATCTGCATGATGATCGAGGGGATGGAAACCTTGATCGATGTCACCGCAATTTTTTGCTTCTCGGTCACCTCGTCCAATACCTTGAGCTGATCGGCGCGCGCATTCAATCGCATCGGCATCGAACTGATCGCCGCGATCGCCTTCACGCCAGCACTTGCCTTGGTTCGATCCCACAAAATCAGAAACGCCGGCGGGCCTGCCGTCACGATGTGGGCCGAACCCGAGAGTAGCGCATCATTCATTGCCGCCGGACCGCCGGTGTTGGTCCAATTGACGGTAACTTTGACGCCCGCTTCGGCAGCAAATTTCTCGATAAGCCCATGCTTCTGCATCATGTTGAGCGGCAGAAATCCAAAGCCACCAGCCCCGACCGGAAACTTCAACTCGTCGATTTCCGCATTCGCAGCGATTGGAACAAGCGCTGTCAACGCGCCCAGCACGAGTGCACGAAACGTATTCATCAGCCCCTCCCAATACTTCATTCAAGTCCCGCTAGCTTATGCAGCTGGAATACAGTGGCCAATGAGCGTTGAAACGTCGGCCATCTCCTCGATGGCCCAGCATGCGGCGATTGCGCGATCCACTTGTGCTGTCATCAGCACCGTCGCCTGATCACGGAATTTGACCTCGAGTTGCGCGTCACTCAATGGCCGCGCCAGATTGCCGAGCGACCCTTCAAGATGAAGCTTCACAGTGCGCCCATCCTTGAGCCGGACGGAGACATCGACGGCGTCGTCCTTCACACTTGGATCGCCGGCCGCAGTGGTGGCCTCACGCAAGCTCTTAAGCATAGGATCGTTGACAGCCTCGTCGGTGAACTCGGCAAGTCCGCCTTTTCCCCGGCCCAATCCAATGGCGGCTGCATGATAAATCGAGAACTTGCCCTCGAGCCCGGCACTGATGATCTTCTTGTCGCAAAGGTCTTTGACCAATGGCGCCACCCGCAGTTCGACGGACGCGATTTGATCGGCGCTCAGATCGTGTTTCGCGCGAAGCTGAATGCATGCATCGATCGTCGGATGTACGACGATGCCGCATGGGAATGGTTTGTAGGCGTTGGCGCGCAAGTCGAAATCCGTGCCCAGGCCCGCGGTCAATTTGCCGAGGTCGTATTTGGCAGCGGTTACCGCTGCAAAACCGCGCGGACCTTCGATGGGAAACCGGCCCGTTGTAAACCCTTTCTGAGCAAGCAGCGCCGCCATGTAGCCGCTCTGCGCCGAGCGTCCGGGGTGGAAGGCCTTGCCCATCGAACCGAACATTTCACGGATCCCGGCTGCCTGGGTCGCCGCCAACCCGATCGCATAGGTCATGCCGTCGGCGTCGAGCTTGAGGAGCCGGCCAACGCTCGCCGCCGCCCCAAACACGCCGATCGAGCCGGTGCTGTGCCAGCCCGCATCGTAGTGAGCGGGGTACGTGGCATTGCCGATGCGCGACACCAATTCGAAACCAAGGATAAACGCATGCAGGAAGTCGGCGCCCGATACCCGGTTCACGCTGGCGTATGCGAACAAGGCCGATGCGACGGGCGAACTTGCATGAATGTAGTTCTTCGGCAGCGTGTCGTCGTAGTCGTGGACGTGCGAGCTGATGCCATTCAGAAGCGATGCAAAGAGCGGATCGAAGCGCTCGCGGCGGCCGAGGACGCTCGCGGTGGCCGCCCCAGCATACGGGCCCAACGCCGCTATAGTCATGTCCATCGCTGGGTGGTCAGCGCCGCCAAGGGCGCAGCCAACAATGTTGACGACCGCGCGCTTGGCCTCGCGGCGTACATCCTGTGGGATGTCGTCGAGCTGGCTACCGCGGATGTAATCCACCAGTTCGGCGGTGTATGTCATCGTGACGGTCCCCGTTTCATACTAGAAAACATACGATCGAAGCTGCCACTCAATAAGATTGTCTGTCAATCTTAGAGCCGGCCTAATCAAGCGCTGATTGTGGCCAGCTGAACCCTACTTCAGCGTAAAAAGGGAAATGGCCGGCACGAAGCCGATCAGTGCCGCGACAACAATCATCGCCACGACGAACGGAAGCGCTTCGCGGGCTATGGCCGTGACCGGAGTTCGCGTCAGGCCGCTCATTACGAACAGGTTGAGTCCAAATGGCGGCGTGATGAAACCGAGGCCCAGCGTCGTAATCATGAACACGCAGAAGTGAATCGGGTCCATGCCGATCTGTTTGGCGAGCGGCAGCATGAGCGGACCCAGCACCACGATGTTCGGCCCGGTCTCCATGAAACAGCCAGCGATCACCCAGATCACGAGCATCATGAGGATCACCGCGGTTTTGCTGTCGACAAAGGGAATCGAGGTCGCGAGCCCCATAACGCCAGCAACGAACTTCTGCGGGACGTCAACAACGGTCAACGCCTGGGCAAACAATAGTGCGACCGCAATGATCGGCAATACGACGCCGCATACGCGTGCCGAAGCGCCCAGCATCGCCGGAAAATCAGCGAGCGCGATGCGCTTCTGCAGCATGCCGATCACAAGAGCAACGAAAGCTGCCACCGCAGCTGACTCGGTCGGTGTGAAGATGCCTGAGTATATGCCACCGAGAATGATGAAGGGGATAAGCAATGCCCATTTCGCAGCATTAAGTGCCGTGAACCAACGCAAGAGTGAAAACTTCGCGCCGCCGCGTTCATATCCGTGAATGCGATTGACGATCGCGTTGGTGATCATCACCGAAGCGAGGATCATGACACCAGGCACGAAGGCGGCTTGAAACAGTGTCGATGACGAGATGCCGAGCACCAACCCAATAATGATGTATGCGATCGACGGAGGAATGAGGATCCCGGTACAGGCACCGGCGGCGACGAGCGCACATGCATAGGGTTTCGGATACCCCTTCTCCTGCAGACGGTCCATGGTGATGCGACCGATCGCTGCCGCGTCCGCCGCATCTGACCCCGAGATGCAGGCAAATAATCCGCACCCCATAACCGTCGCGCTACCGAACCCTGAGCGGAGCGATCCGAAGCTCGCCTCAGCGAAATCAAGCAAGCGGTAGGCGAGACCGGAGCGCACCATCACATCGCCGGTCAATATGAACAGCGGGATCGCGATCAGAGCGAAACTATCGACGCCCTCGAACAGCGCCTCGCCGATCAACTGCAGCGGCATGGCACCCGTCGACCACAACAGCGCAGCGGTGCCCAGTCCGAGGCTCACCCAGAAAGGGATGCCAACCATGACCAAGACCACGGCCAACAGAATTGAAAGCGAGATGGCCATCGCGGATGCGCCTATTCCTCAAACAGGGCTTTGCCCTTGTTGACCGGGCGGCCGGCGCGGATATCGGCCACGTCGGATGACATCGCTTGCAGTGATCGCAGAACGATCAGCGTAAACCCGATCGGAACCGCTGCCTCGGCCCAAATTTTCGAGACGCGAAGAACCGGCGTTGCAGCGCCATACTGCCAAAGAATGCCGATGGTGTGCATCGAGTAACGCAGCGCGATGATGGCAAAAATGATCGTCGCGATTTCCCCGGCAATGAAGACGTAGCCGTGCAATCGCTCGGGCAGCTTATTCTGCAGGATGTCGAAGCGTATATGCGCACGCTCCTTCACGGCGAATGCAGCACCAATCCAGCCGAGATAGATGAAGGCGTATTGTGCGGTTTCCTGGCTCCAGGCGGCAGAGTAGTTGAGTAGGAAACGGCGCGCGACGTCCTGGATGATAACGGCGCAGCAGAACACGTATGCGGTCAACATGAGGTAGCGTTCGGCATTGCGGTCGAGCGCGTCGAGCAGTTGCTTCATGCGTTGTGATCCGTCCGGGCATCACCTGTTTTGCCGCGGCGCGCGTCCTCGACGAAGACCTGGAGCGCGAAGGTGACGACTGCCGAGAAGAATAGAAGAAACTCGGCGGTTTCACTCAGGCGCACCGGTATCGTGCCAATCACCGTCGCAAGCTTGGCCCAGATCACGTAGGTGGCGTAAACCACCAACAACGCAGCCGAAATCGCGAGCCACCCTTTTCCACGCAGCATCAGCGTTCCCGTTCCTCAAGCATCCGCGACCGTAATTGGGCCTTTGGTGTTGGCTGCCTTTTTAAATTTCTCGAAGCTGTCGAGCGAACCGGCGAGTTTGATCTTGAACTCGTCCCACTCCTTCTTCTGTTCGCCGCACGCTTCGACCCAGGTCTTGTACTGCTCGTCGGACAACTGGTGGAACTGGCAACCTTCCGCGCTCATGATGCGCATAGACTCCTTCCGCGCGTGTTCGATTTGCGCAAAACTTTCGACTTGAGTTTTTGCCGAGGCGTCATCGAACGCTTTGCGGTGACCGTCCGACAACGATTTGTACCAGCCAGCATTGCAGGCAAACATCTGCGCGTCCGGCACCGTCTTAACGAACGTCACATTGCCGAGAATGTCGTGGAAACCAAACGTCGCGAGCGCCGTAATGGCCGGATCGAGGCCATCGGCGACGCCCTGCTTGATCGCAGCCGCGGTCTCGCCCCACGCAACCACCGTCGGATTGGCGCCCGCAAGCTTATAGATCTGTTGGAGGATAGCGGAGGGCGGCACGCGCATTTTCATGCCCTCCATATCTTTCGGGACCTTGATCGCCCTAAATCCTTTGCGCGTCGAAATCGTGCGGGGATCCATGGTGAAATAGAAGATCGGCTTATAGCCCTTCTCCATAACCTTTGGCGTAATCTCGTCGTTCCAGGCCGCGCTCGTGACAAGGTTCGCGAACTTCTGGTTCTCACCGCACCAATATGGAATGTTGATCAAATCGACGACGGCGGTAAACGGTGAGAAATTGGAAAGCGATACCGCGCCGCCCGACACCGTGCCCGACTGGATCTTCTGTGCCAAGGCCGCACCAATGCCGAGTGCACCGCCGGGAAACAATTTGACGAAGATCTCGCCTTTGGAGGCGGCCTCAACGTTTTCCTTGAACTTGAGCTGCATGATCGGCAGCTTGACGTAGTCTTCGTTCTTGTACTCGGTGGCGAACTGCATTTTGACTTTTGCAGCCGCCTCCTTCGAGGCCTCGTCCTGAGCGAGCTGGGCGACCGCTTGGCTGTCCCAGATCACGCCTTCGGTTGCTGCCACGACCGCGACACCAAATCCAAACTTCGTGGATACTTCGAGAAAGCGGCGGCGATCAATACTGGCTTGCTCGCGCAATTCCGCTGGTGTCTTGGTCATAGCGATCTCTCCCCATACGAGCCGTAAACCGACTGCTTATGAAAGTGAGACCAATTACCGTCGCTTGAGCCGGCATTGTCAACAGAGAGTTTTTTCGAGCAGCTAAACTGCCGTGCGCAACAGGCCGGCAGCTTTCTCGCCGACCATGATCGCCGGGGCGTTGGTATTGCCCGAAGGCATCGTCGGGAAGATTGAAGCATCGGCGATCCGCAATCCCTCGAGCCCGTGCACGCGCAGCTTCTCATCGACAACGGTGTTCGGCCCCTGCCCCATCCGGCACGTCCCGATCGGATGATAGGCGGTTTGCGAGTTCTCCCTGATCCACTGCAGGATTTCAGCATCGCTCTCGACAGACCGGCCGGGCGAATGCTCCTCGCCGCGCAAGTCTTCCATCGATTTGGTGCCGGCAATGCGGCGCATCATGCGAAAGCCGTCGACCATGGTGCGCTGGTCGATGCTATCCGCCAGAAAGTTGAACCGGATCGCCGGCTGAGCGCCGGGATTGTTCGAGCGAATATGAACCGAGCCCAGGCTCTCCGGCCGTAGCTGGTAGCAGGCGATCGTCATCGACGGAAAGTCCTGCAGCTTACGTCGCTTCGGATCTTTGATCGAGTAAGGGATCAGGTGCATCTGAACGTCTGGACTGGCCACCTCGGGCCGGGTTTTCAGGAATGCGACCAACGGCGCCGATGGCAAACTGAAGAAGCCGCCACCGGTTGTCATGTAGCGCAACGCCTCTGTGATCGCACCCAGTCCGCGTGCCTTGTAGTTGTAAGAAACGCGTGGGTCCTTCACCCGCCAGATGATGCGCGCATTGATGTGATCGCGGAAATTCTCGCCAACGGCTGGCAATGCATGTTGCACGGCAATACCGTGCGCCTGCAAAACGTCCGGCCGGCCGATGCCGGATAATTCCAATAGTTGCGGGCTCGCAATCGCACCGGCCGACAGGATCGCCTCGCGTCCTGCCTTGGCCACAATGAGTTGACCGCCACGCAGGTATTCGACACCGACGCAACGGCGGCCCTCCAACAGCACGCGTTGCACGGCTGCGTCAGTCACGATGCGAAGGTTGGGGCGCTTCATCGCCGGTTCGAGGTAGCAGTGTGCGACGCTCATCCGCCGTCCGCGCTTGATACTCGCCTGGGTCTTGCCGAACCCTTCCTGATCTTCGCTGTTGTAGTCGGGATTGACGCGATAGCCGGCCTCCTCCGCACCCTTGAACAATGCGTCGTAAAGTGGGTTCTGATCGGGCACGACCTGCACGTGAAGCGGACCGTTCCTGCCACGCCCCCCGGCGTCACCACGTTCGAAATCCTCGATCCGGGCAAACAGCGGCGCGACGTCGGACCAACTCCAGCCGCGCGCCCCCATCTGCGCCCAGGTGTCGTAGTCGAGCGGCTGCCCGCGCACCCAAACCAAGCCGTTGATCGAACTCGAACCGCCGAGCATCTTGCCGCGTGGGACGGGGATCGCGCGGTTCGCGGTGCCAACTTCCGGATCGGACTCATAAAGCCAATTCGCGACCGGATTTTGCATCAGCAAGCCGAAACTGATTGGAAACCGCGAATAGAAATGGTTCGCGGGGCCAGCTTCGATCAACAGGATCTTGTGGCGCGGATTTTCGCTCAATCTTGCCGCCAGTACACCACCGGCCGACCCAGCACCGATGATGATGTAATCAAATTGATCCATGTCCCCTCCGACGCGTTACAGCCAAGACTTTGCACTCTCGGCCGGCGCCACGCTATATCTGCGAGCAATCCCGTGCGTTTCCAAAGGAACAGCCATGCGTCGCGCTGCAGTGATCTTGCTATCAATACTGATCATGCCCGGTGCGCCAGTCGTCGCCGCAGACTGCCCGGCGGACATGCAGGTTCGCACTGCGATCGAACTCTACTTTGGCCGCAACATCGGCGAAGTGCTGGGTGTATCGGACGAAGCCTGGTCGAAGTTTTTGGACGAAGAAATCACGCCGCGATTTCCCGACGGGCTCACCGTCACGACGATCGACGGGCAATGGCAGGACAAGGGCAGCGGCCGCATCGTTCGTGAGCCCGGCAAGCTCCTGAGCCTGATCGTCGAGCCCAGTGCAGTCGCGACTGCTAAAGTGGGCGAACTTATTGCGCTATATAAAGCACGCCACAAACAGCAGTCAGTATTGATGACCCAACGAGAGATATGCGCGTTGTTCTGAGTTTGGCCCGATCAACCCTTATGACCCTTGGTCTTGGTTTCACCGTGTCGTGCGTGGCGCTCCAGGAACTTTATCACGGCCGTTGCGATGTCGATGTCGGTTGCTCGTTCTATACCTTCCAGACCCGGCGAGGAATTGACTTCCATCACCACCGGCCCGCGCTTGGATCGGAGCATATCGACGCCACAGACGTTCAGGCCCAAGACCCGGGCTGATCGTAGCGCGACATCGACCTCTTCGGGTTTCAGCTCAATTCTCTCACCTTTGCCACCACGATGAAGATTGGAGCGGAACTCGCCCTTGCTGCCGGTGCGCTTCATCGCTGCAACCACTTTGCTGCCGACGACGAACGCCCGGATATCGCTACCATCGGCCTCGCGAATGAACTCTTGCACCATGATGTTTACGTTCGCAGCACTGAACGCTTCGATGATCGATTTGGCGCTCGCCTCCGTCTCGGCGAGGATCACCCCCATGCCTTGCGTGCCCTCGAGAAGCTTGATGACGACGGGCGTACCGCCAACCTCTTTGATAACGTCCTCCGCCTTGCGCGGACCGTGCGCGAATGCCGTCACTGGCAACCCGACGCCCTCGCGTGCCAACAGTTGCAACGCGCGGAGTTTGTCGCGCGAACGGCCGATTGCGACGCTTTCGTTCAGTGGATACACGCCTTGCATCTCAAACTGTCGCAGGACGGCTAGCCCATAATGCGTGATGGATGCACCGATGCGGGGGATGACCGCATCATACAACGGCAGCGTCTCGCCACCGTACCGCAGCGTGGGGCGGTTGGAGGTAATGTTCATGTGAACATGCAGTGTATTGATCACGTCGATGTCGTGGCCGCGCGCACGAGCTGCAGCCACGAGCCGCTGATGCGAGTATAGGCCCGGATTACGGGCCAACATGACCAAGCGCATGACTGTCTCTGTCCAATGCCGTGGGGCGGATCAATCGAACGTGCCCTCTACTATTTGCTGTAGTAGATTATCATGGCGGATGAGCCAAGTTGGCGATCAACAACTCTAGCTGAACGATTGATCTCTTGTCGCCTTGTTTTGGTCGTTGCAGGGTGTTCCGCTCGAGCGGCGAATAGGGCATACGATAGGCCCATGACAATATGTTTCCGGCGATTTCTGCTGATATTAATTTTCCTGGCGAGCCTCGCCGGGCCTTTAGCCGTGCGTCCCGCCGGTGCACTCGACATCGAGTATGCTGGCCGCCTCGTGCGCCGGGAAATTCTCGCCCTCTATGACAGCCGTCACGAGAAAACGCCGCAGACGACGCGCATCCACCAGCTAGCCGAAATGCCGCTGAATTGGCTCGGCTACAAAGTCACCTATATGGACGTGAATGGTGCGTTACCGGCCCCATCGGACATGAACCGATACCGAGGTCTCCTCACCTGGTTCATCGAACCATTGCGTACGGTCGAGCCCTATCTCAATTGGCTTGATCAGGTGACGGCTGCTGGCACAAAATATGCTTTCTTCGCCGAAATGGCCCCTCCCGAACTACCGAATTCGACCGCGCTCGCAACGCGCATACTCGGGCGTCTCGGGCTATCTCCAGTCAATCAATTTGTATCGGTGACACACAAGTCATCGGTCACCGTGAACGACAAAACGATGGCCGGCTTCGAACGGCCGCTCGATAAAGCGCTGCCCGACTTTCGAGTGTTCAACGCTATACCGGGTAAGTCGACCGTCCATCTCGCCGTTCGCACGCCGGGCCGGAATGGCGACCAAGAGGCCGCACTCATAACCACAAGTCCGGCGGGGGGCTACGCGTCCGACGAATATACGATCCAATACGAACACAACACCGAGAAGATGCAGTGGACCGTCAACCCGTTCCTGTTTTTCAAGAAAGTCTTCGGTGACGATCGCTTCCCGGTGCCCGATGTCACCACGCTCGCTGGCCGGCGCATGTACTTCAGCCACATCGACGGCGACGGCTGGAACAACGTGTCGGAAGTCGAGGGATATCGCGAGGCACAAGTCTTGTCCGCCGATGTCATTCGTCGCGAGGTGATCGAGCCGTATCCGGATCTCGCGGTTTCAGTCGGCGTCATTGCTGGCGACGTCATACCGGAGTTGGGTGGGACGCTAATCGGCCGCGAAATTGCTCGCAAGCTCTACGCGCTGCCGCAGGTCGAGGTCGCGAGCCACACCTACTCCCACCCATTCACCTGGAGCTTCTTCGAGAATTACGATCGGGCTACCGAAGAAGATCTGATCGAGAAGGCGGCGCGCCCTTCGATAACCATTGCCGATCAGATGCGAAGCATGGTGTTCAAGGCGGCCGGCAAGACGATGACGGCCGATAAATCGAACAAATATATTGCCGGATCGAGCACCTTACCGCGCACCTACCTGAAGGAGCCTTTCGATGTGGCGAAAGAGGTTCAGGGCGCGCTCAACATCGCTGAAAGTCTTGCGCCACCGGGTAAGAAGGCCAAAATCTATCTTTGGAGCGGTGACACGACGCCATTCGAAGCGGCGATCGCGGCCACTCGTGCAGCCGGAGTACGCAATATCAACGGCGGCGACAGTCGACTCGATAAAGAGTACCCCTCGGTGGTGTTCGTGCCGCCGATCTCCCGTCCTGTCGGAAAAGAGCGGCAAATCTTCGCCGTCAACAGCAATGAGAACACTTACACGAACGACTGGCTCGGCCCCTACTACGGGTTTTTCATGTTGGAGCAGACACTCAACCACACTGAGGTTCCGCGCCGGCTCAAGCCATTCAACCTCTACTACCACATGTATTCGGGTGAGAAACCGTCGGCGCTCGCAGCGATCAAGCATTTCGTGGCCCTCGCCCGGCGCTCCAATGTCATCCCGGTGACGGCTGCGCAATATGCCGGGATCGCCGACGATTTCTTCGGTGTCGAGATCGAGCAGGTCGACGCATCGGCATGGACCATCGCTAATCGCGGCACCTTGTCGACGGTTCGCTTCGACGATGCCGAGTTGTTGGATATCGATAGCGGCCGAAGCAAGGGCGTGCTGGGCGCGAACCGGCATCAAGGTTCGCTCTACGTCGCTCTCGACATGGCCGTTGACCGGGCCGTCATCGCGGTGAAACCTCGCAACGATGTGAGCCAACAGCCACCCACCGATCAATTGGCGAGCCTCATCGAAAGCCGCTGGTCAATTTCAAAAAGAATAGAAACAACATGCGGATTTCAAGTTCAGGCGGAAGGATACGGCACTGGCGCCATGACGTGGTCGACAACTCCTGGCCGGGCTTTTCGCATTTCGATCGAGCGTGAGGGCCGCGTTCTGGCCCAAGAAGTACGTTGGGCTGATGCGCAAGGGCACTTGCCACTGGCAATCGACCAAAGCGCCTTGGAACCTGTCACGATCAGGTTCGATTGCCATGAGTAGCCAGCAGATCTCCAATTCTTTCGATAGCCCCGCTGCATCGATCTGGCAGCAAGTTCGCGCGTTACCAGCCATTGCACCGCACTGGATTATAATGGGCGTGCTCTTTGCCGGTGCCCTTGGTTTGGGATACGAGCTTCTACCCGGTCAAGTCCAGCGTGTCGCAATGCTCGAGCGCGATGGCCAGTCGCTGCAGGCGCGCACGATGCTGGAAAAGAGCTATCAGAGTGGAGACCGCAGTTTCCGCACGCTGTATCAGCTTGAGGGCCTATATGAGCAGTTTGGCCAACTCGACAAGGCCGGCGAGTTGTTACGTCAATTAATCGATCGCAACCCGCGTGACCCCAATGTGCAACGGCGCGCGGTGATCTTCTACAAGATGACGCAGGACGAGCCAGCCTACATCCGCGCTCTGCAAGCTCAGATCAGCCAGCGATATTCGGAAGACGCCTGCAAAGAACTCATCGGTATTCTGCGCCGCACCGGGCAGTGGTCCGAGGAACAGGCGGCGATCCAATACTGCCGATTGCGCGGCTACCGCCGGCCGGAAGATATTTCCCGGCTGGCATCATTGGTTGCGGTCGATGGCGATCTAGCGCAGGCCTCGGCCTTACTGCGGCAAGTCGACGATGTAAGGCGTCTGAAGTCCGAGAAAGACCGCATCGAGCTGTTCGCAATTCTGTTGGAGCTGGATCAGCCGCGCGAAGCATATCGCAGGGCCGTGCGTTGGTTGCGTGGCGCTCGTGAACCGAACCTCGCGTTGGCATTGACCGAGACGCTGGTGAACAACAACAAGCACGACCTCGCAATCGAGTTGACCCGTGAAATCTCGGTCCAGGGCGATGCCGTTTCCCTTGCCGTCGCCGACGTCATGCTCGACCGTGGCGAGACCTACGCTGCTCGAACCTATTTGCGCGGTTGGATCGAGAAGGCCCGGCTGAATTCCCTCGATACCATCTCCCGGTTCATCATCGCGTGCCTCGATGCGGAAGACCCGGAAAACGCTATGGTTGGTGCTCAGCGATTTGGGCTCGCCCGTGTCCCGCAAGACAATCTGGTCGCTTTGGCCGAAGCACTCGCGGCGACCGGAAAGCAAGCCGAATTCGACGCAGTCCGCGCCGTCATTCAGCCGGATGTATTGGCCAGCAACTCTCTTTTGAGTGCAGCCGTCGCGGTTCAGCGCGGCGGACCCGAGGCCGGCCAGACGCTCCTGTCGTCGGTGTCCGTCGACGAACTGGACGAATGGCGCTTGTCCCTATGGGCCAAACTTATGAGCAATAGCGGCCGCGACGAGGCAGCAACGGTGGCCCTACGTCGCTTAGGCGTCGAAACCCAGGCTCAGCCACAGGCACAAACCGGCCGCGTAACGGTCGAGCCCCGTATGATCCGCCGCCCACGAAAAGTGGTCAAACGCTACAGATTTCGCCCAGGCGGCGTGCTCTCGAATATCCGTGCTAAACAAAACCTTCAACTTCAGCCTCCGCCTGCACCTGCGCCATCACCGTTCGGCGCCACTCAAAATACGCGCGGCGGATGATGCCCCCGATGTTTGCGACCGGGGAAACGTTGCTATTCGAGTGTTGCGTCTGATATCTAACGGCCAAACATCGACGGGTCGCCGGCACGCCTGAACCGAGACCCACGGAGTAGAGCATTGGATCCTGAAATCGAACCTCGTCAGCCTCGGCCGATACCAACGGCTCCGGTGCATTTTCCGGTTCTCCCACCACTGTCGGCTCTGATCGAGATCGCAGTGCTGTTCGGCGTGATCGCCGGTGCCGATTGGTTGCACACGGGGATTGATATTGCCGACATCCGGCCGCATCCGTTCTGGATTCCGGTTTTGCTGTTGAGCCTGCAATATGGCACCGCCAGCGGGTTGCTTGCTGCTGGAGTTGCAATTGCGATCACGGCTCTCAATGGGTTTCCGGAACAATCGACATCGGAAACGTACTTTGCTTACTTCCTGAAGATCTGGATCGAACCCATCCTGTGGGTTGGCGCGGCAGTCTTGCTCGGCCAGTTCCGGATGCGCCAGATCGCCCGCAAAGAGGCTCTCATCGTTCAAATATCGGAACTCGCAACTCAACATGCGGCCGTATCCGAGTACGCAAGAAAACTCCGCACCCATTGCACGGCGCTAGAGCGGCAGATCGCAGGGCGGAGCGAGCCAAATGCGCTACTGGTACTTGCGGCGATGAATCCCGCCCGATCGACACATGCGACCGATGAAATCGCCACATTGGGCAACGCGTTCGCGCGCATCATCGGACTGGTTCTGCCGGGCGCACGGGCGACCCTGTATTCAGCCGATGCGACCGGACTTCGATTGACAGCCGCGGCAGGCATCTCAGCTGAGGGCAGCACACGAGCGTGGATCCCAACCACCGATCCCCTTTATCGAGCGATTGTCACTCAAGCACAAAGTTTCTCGGTGCTGTCGTCGGATGGCGAGATCATGCTTGCCGGTGCCGGATTAGCGGCTGTTCCCGTCAGATCAACCGCGTTGCGCGAGGTTTCGGTGCCGGCAACGGTCGTTGGAATGTTGAAAATTGAGGAGATGGACCCGGCATCCCTGAACAGGGCCATCTTACCTGCGATGCAATCGATCGCGCATGCGCTCGCACCGGCGATCGAACATCTCCTTCAAAGCAGCGGACAAATCGGCGTGACACCTGCAGCAGTACCAGCCGCGCAGCCGGAATCGTCAGGCCGGCGGCTCTTGCGCCATCTTCGCTGGTTCGGCCGCCCGGAGAATGAAAACACAGCGCCAATGCACGATATCGCCGTGCGCACCAAGTTACCGGTGATCGGCTGAAATGGCAGCACCCGTGGTCTCCGCCATCGATACGTCCGCCGGCTCTCGCTCCGCCGGCGGTCACCTCGTTGCGAGCCCGGCCATTTCGATTTTGACGACAATGGCTGTAACGATGATCGCCGAAGGCTTGCTCGTCTTCGGCTATGTCAAGGGCATCTATAGCTGGCCGGTTCTCGTTATTTGCCACGCAGCGATCGTTGGTGCTCTAGGATTGTGGGTCGAGAAAGCCGGACGCGCGGGACAGAATGTTGCCTTGCCGCTGCTGACCACGATCGCGGTCGCAGCGACCGGTCCGATCGGCGCCATCGCAGCCCTCGCCGGCATCATATTTTTGCGCCCAGCCCCTGAGGATCGCCAATTGCTGGACGCGTGGTACGAGCGGATTGCGCTCGCAGTCAAAACCGACGAAGTGACGCAACTGTACGATCAAGTTGCGACCGGCCGCACGGCGGACTTGTCCAGCGCCGCGCCGCAATCATTCTCGGCGATCATTGAAATGGGTTCTCTGGCCGATCGGCAAAGCGCACTTGGCATCATCGCGCGCGGCTTTCATCCGGATTATCTGCCAGCACTCATGCTGGCGCTGAAGAGCCCCGAACCCGTCATCCGGGTGCAGGCGGCCGCGGTTGCGACCCGCGTGCGCGTTGACTTGCACCACATTGTGGATCGTAGCGCGGTCATGCAGAACCAATTGACGCCAGGCAGCGCCACCGCGGTCAATATCGCGAGTCAGCTGCGCGCATGCATGGCAAGTGGGTTGCTGGACGAAGGTGATCGCGTCCGGGCTGGCGCCATCGCGGACCGGTTGGGTGCCAGCCCAGCAACGTCGACGGTGCTACATTCGCTGCGCGCCCCCCCGATCATCGATCAGCTGCAGATGGAAGCGATGATGCTGCGCGAGGGCCGTTTTTCTGCATTCCGGGTCGCCCGCCGGCTGGCCAAGATAGCGGCGGCTGGCAGGTTTCGGGTACGCCGTTTTGGGCCGAGGATCGCGACTGAGGCAACCACCAAAACGCCTGAGGCCCGATAATGCAGTTATCCCCGGTCTCACCGGCAATCGCCGCTTTGGCAACTGACGCGCCCCTCGCCGGGCCCGAAAGCGACGTGTGCATTATCGTCGAGGGCTGCTACCCCTACGTTGCCGGCGGTGTGTCCGGCTGGATCGACTGGCTCATCAAAACGCAACCCGACACGCGCTTTTCGATTATCACGCTTTGGCCCCGGCCAACGCCCCAGCCTGCCCGTTACCAGTTCCCGGCCAACGTCGTATCGTTCCAGCATTTGTACCTGCAGGACTTCGGCGAGCGCCCGGTCATCCGTCAACGCCGGCCGGCTGATAGCGACGCATTCGCCGATGCACTGAGCGCATTGATCAATCACGGGGGGGCCGCTCAACTTGCTCGGGTTATGACAACCTTTAGGGCAATCAGCGGAACTGTCGATCCGGAGGTTATGTTCAACTCGCCCGTCGCCTGGGAGATCGTGCGGCGCATGTACGATGCAACCATGCCCTATGCTTCATTTCTCGATTATTTCTGGGCGTGGCGCGCCTTACTCGGCGGCCTTTTCGCGACGCTCGCATGCAAGCTTCCGAAGGCTCGCGTCTATCACACCATCTCGACAGGCTATGCCGGAGTACTTGCCGCGCGCGCGGCCATTGAAACCGGCCGCCCCGCCGTTCTGACCGAACACGGCATCTATACCAACGAGCGGCGCATCGAATTGTTGATGGCCGATTGGGTCGCCGACACGGTCGACAAAGGTTTGACCCTGCACGACCCGCGCCTCGATCTGAGAGACATGTGGATTCACGCGTTCGAGGCCTATGCCCGCACCTGTTACGAGGCTTGCGGCGACGTTGTTACGTTGTACGAGGACAATCAACGTGCCCAGCGCGTGCTTGGTGCGACGGAGCCGCAACTCTCGGTGATCGCAAATGGCATCGACCTGGAGCGCTTCTCCAACATTGTGCCAGTTGCCGAAGATCTGCCCCCGACGATGGCGTTGATCGGTCGCGTGGTGCCGATCAAGGATGTGAAGTCCTTCATCACCGCTGCGCACGCCTTGAAACAGCGAATTCCCAATGCACGCGCCTTGGTGCTCGGGCCAACGGATGAAGATCCGGAGTACTTTGCCGAGTGCGAGCAACTGGTTGCCGACCTCGACCTTGCCGGCACGGTCGAGTTCACCGGCACCGTCAATATTCTCGACTATATGTCGCGCATTCATGTTTGCGTCCTGACGAGCCTCAGCGAGAGTCAACCGCTCGTGATTCTGGAGGCGGGCGCCGCTGGTATCCCGTTCGTTGCGACCAACGTCGGCTCTTGCCGCGAGATCATCGAAGGCCGTGCCGACGAGCGGCCAGCACTTGGGCCCGGCGGCATCGTCACCGATCTGGTCGCACCACTGCAAATCGCCGACGCTGTTGCAAGCTTGCTCGCCGATCCCGCCCTGCGCCATAAATATGGCGAGACACTCCGCGCGCGCGTCGCTCAAACCTACACGTCGGCTCAAGCGGTTGCGGCCTATAACCATTTGTACGCCCGCCTCATGGCCAAGCCTGACGCAACTGCAAGCCAGCAATCGGCCATTGGCTGAAGGATCGATCAACAATGGCCGGCATTGGCTTCCAATTACGCAAACTCAGCCGTCAGGAAACGATCTCATCGGTCGTAGCAGCGGCTGGCCACGCCGCCGTTATCGCCGCGGGCCCCTGGCTGTTCACGATTTTTAGTCTCGCGGCGATCACATTGCTCACGGAAGAGATCGTCGGGCGGCAAATCGTTTCGACGTTCCGCGTTATCGTGATCTATGCATTCGCCGTGTCGCTGGTGCTGACCGCCCCTGTCACGATCATCGCGACCCGCCGTGTCGCCGATGCGCTATGGCTCAAGCAGCCGCAGAACGTGCCACCTCTGCTGTTTGGCACCTTCATCTGGGCTTTGGCGACGTCGGGTATCGGCGTGCTCGCGTTGTGCTTGATGTTTGCGTTGCCCGCCACCGTCGCGATTGCGCTCGGCGCGATGTCGATGCTCGTTGCGTTGATCTGGGTCGCGTTGTGTTTTTGCGGAGCGATACGCGATTACAAGGGCGTCACGCTTTCGTTCCTCATTGGCTTGATCGCCGCGTTGATCGGCAGCGTCGCGGCCGCAACCATGGACCTCGGAGCGACCGGCATGGTGGCCGGCTTCATGCTCGGGCTTACATTGACGTTCCTCGGTCTCACGATCCGTGTGCTGCGCACTTTCCCGCAGCCTCTCACGGCACCATGGCAGGGGGTTTCGGAACTGTGGCAAGGTGCTGGCACCTACTGGCATCTTGCGGTTGGCGCGCTGTTCGGAACCGCCGGCGTTTGGGTCGACAAATGGGTGTTTTGGAACTCAGCGGTCGGCGAGCGGCTCGAAGCCGGATTGATCCACGCACCGCTATACGACAGCGCGATGTTCATTTCCTCGCTGGCGCTCATTCCCGCCCTCGCCTCGTTCGTCATGAAGCTGGAAACCGACTTCTTCGATCACTACCAAAGTTACTACGCTACCATCCAATCACACGGCACTATTGGCCAGATCGAACAACGGCGGTCCAAATTAGCCCGCAATACGCTGGAAAACTTGTCGCTGATCACAATCGCGCAAGTGGGCATTTGCATCGTGCTGATACTGATTGCTCCAGCGATCGTCGAAGCCCTCAACCTGCAATTTCGCCAGATCGCGATCCTGCGTTTTGGTGCGCTCGGCGCCGTGTTCCAGTTCATCTTCATCGCATCGACATCGATCCTTCTGTTCTTCGATCGCAGACGGCTTTATCTGTTGCTGCAGGTGCTTTTCTTCGGGCTCAACTTGACATTGACGGCGGCCACGATTGGCCTGAGCGAGGACTATTACGGGGTTGGCTATTTCCTCGCGTGTCTTATCTCGGGCTTCGCAGCGTTCGTGCTTGCCGAACGAACGCTCGTCCATCTCAACTTCCTTACCTTCATCGGCAACAACCCATCGATCCGGCTTTCAACGACCTCGAAGATCAAGCGCGGCTGGTCCCTGGTCAGGCTTCTAGAACGTCGTAGTTGAGGCGTTTGAGATCGCGGTCTTTCGGGGCGATGTAGAGTACATAGCCCCACCCCTGGGTCAGTTCCGCTGCCGCTGCAATTTTTTCGCGCCCATTGAGATACTCGACAACGAACACCGCTTTGCCGGCACGTTTCGCCCGATCGAGACACGCCTTGGCATATTCGATCTCATCCGCGGCATTCTTCTTTTCCACAACGTCGATCCCGTAGACCAACTCCTCCTTCGCCACGCCGTCGATCGCGGCTAGCAGATCCTCATGCTCGAGCAAGCTCTCGGCATTCTGCATGACGATCAGAAAACCCGGATCGCGGGCCTTGGTGTGACTGGCAATCGACTTCACGAACGCGATCATGTCTCGCGGCATATCGGTCCGTGTCACAGCGATTTTTTTTTCGTGCGCTTCGAGATCTTCGAAGACATCGCACTTGTCGAGATAGAAGCCGTCAAATCCTTGTGCTTGAATGCGATCGAGATACGCATCGGGCGAGCCGCACATCAGCTGCTGCCAACCTGGGTCCCAGAAACAAACCGAATAGTTTTCCTCCCAGTCAGGGTTTTCCCGCAACAGCCAGTGCGGCTTGTTCTTCTTCCAGCTGGGATCCCAGTACGGGCGATAACTTTCGGCCTCGCCGATTGAAACGTAAGCCAATACGATGCGCCGGCTACCGTCCGGCTTGCGTTTCATGCGCTCGATCTCAGCGCCTGTCAGCCGCGTCTCTTCCGAACCATCTTTCGTGTAGTCGATGACGAGGAGATCAAAGGGCGACGCGGCAGCCCGGGCGATATCCAGATTTTGCAACTGGTATCCCCAATTCTTCACGGCCCCCAAATTGACTGTGCCGCCGGCCGGCGCTCCCACTGTGCGCTTGGCTGGTGGTTGCCGCTGAACTTGGGGGAGGCACTGAGTGGGGAGCGCGGCAGCCACGTTTGATTTCCCAGGTTGCATCGGCAGTTTTTCTGACGACGACGGCGCGCGGGTGCCGGATCGAGACCCAGCAAAATAGGCTAAAATGGCGACAAGGGCCACGATACCCCATAACAGCGGCGAATTGAGAATCTCGGGCAATGTGTCAACTCCTGTGTCGTTTATCGCGCAGCCGATAGCATACTCGCAGCCCGGCGACCGTGGATAACTTCGAATTCCTTGTCGTGAGATCAGTTCGCGCGGGAATTCGCAGGCTTGGCAAAGACCGGCGCAAGGGCCGCCAATTCCCGATCGGCCAGCAACAGCGTGAATCCCTCGGCCTTTGCCCGTAGCCGAATTGCGGCCGCGACCGTCGCATCGCGCGGATATTCCAGCAGCAGAATTTTAGTGCCGGATCGCTTTAAATCACGGATCGGCTTGGCTGCTACCGCGATTGCTTTCGACGAATTTCGGTGCCCATCGTGCTCGACGCCGTAGAACAGGTCTTCTTTGGCGAATGCATCAATCGATTTTCGCACGGCGTCACGCACCGTCAACTCTTCGGCATTCTGCAACACGACCAGAAAACGTGGATTGAGACGATGGGCGTGATCGGCAAGACGGGTGAGCAAGGAAACCATACCTTCGTCGGCCTTCGGATTCTCGGCAGTAAATTCCTGATACACGTCTACGCGGTCGAGATACACGCCATCAAACCCGGCAGCGACAATACGATCGAGATAGCGATCCGGTGATCCGAACAAAATCGATTGCCATTCGCTGTTCCAAAAGCGAACCGGAAAGTTACCCGGCCAACGCACGTTCTCTTTGCCGATCCAGGCCGGACGGCTGGCTGGCGTTATGGTCCACTCCCGGCGCCAATAGCCGCGATAATCCTCAGCCTCGCCAACCGAAAGGTAGGCGACAACCAAACGGCGTGAGCCATCGGGTTTGCGCTGCATCCGGCGCACATCTTCGCGCGAGAACGGAAATTCGGTGCCAAACAGCACATCGGGACGGTAATCGATCACCACTAAATCGAACGGCGATGCCGCCACCTCGATAGCGTCGATGCGGCGATACTGGACCGCCCAGCTTTTCACATCGCGGACGATCACGCGCCGGGCATCAGGCGACTGTGCATTGGCGTCACAGGGTATGGCGACGAGCACGCCTGTCGCACTCAGCAAAATCGCCGCAAAGGATATCAATCGCCAAATTGTGCGACGCTGCATGAGGGAGCCAATGACCAACTACGTTGCGAGTTCGACCACTTCATCGCTTGGTTGATAGCGCAGCGTCAAGGCTATCTGCACACGGACGTCAAGAAGGTGGTAGTGGCTCGGCAATGCGCGCGATGAATCCCAGTTCGGCAAGTTTGCGCCGCGCGATGGTTCGCGCCACCAACGCCGTCGCATCGAGATGCTCGGTAACAAATACCGGGCGTCCGCTACGTTTGACCCGATTGAGATCATGTAACAATGCTGCCACTTCCGTACCGCTGTTGCCGATGCCGACGCCGTCTAGCCCGTAGAGCAGATCATCCTGCGCAGCACCGTCAATCACACGTGCGACACGAACGTCGGCCGCCAGCTCCGCTGCGTTGTACAGCACCAGCAGGAAGTCAGGATTATATAGCCGAGCCTGATTGGCCAATCGAACAACTTGATCGGCAAGGTTGCGGATTGAACCCGCACCCTCGGTCTGGGCCGACCGCAACGCTGCACGCGCGTCCAGGAACACTCCATCGAGCCCGCGTGAAAGCAGTTCGTCGAGTTGGCCTACCTGCCGGACCGAGAGCCCAGCGACGAAAAGTGGTCTCGTTGAATCGTCCGCGCGGCTCTCAATCCGTTTTGGCACGGCCGAAACATCGGGTCCGATAAATGCGGCAGCGTCAACGAGTACCAGCGCGTTCGCTCCGGCGGCCGCATCCAACTGCGGGCGAACCGACCACGAAGTTACATTGGACAACAGGGCGCGGCGGTGAACTCCATCCGGATCGCGTTGAAAAAACTCTTCCGGCTCAATTGTCGTGTAAATCAAGCCGGCACTCGCCGCCGTCATGATACACAATATGGTGAGACCCAATAAGGCCCGGCGGCCCAAATGGTTCGGTTTCGGAGCCGCGCGTACAGAGGCACCCAATTGTTCGGTCGGCATGGAGTTTCATTCTTGTTGAACGTTGCGTGACGCTTCGCGCGCGACCATGACACCATCGTGTCGGTGATGTGGCGATGCGACGGCACTCACCGAAATTACCGATAGTTTGCCGCAACTACGCAGCCGCGGCGGCTTGCTTCCGCGCTAGTTGCATTGCGGCCGGAAAATCGACCTTACCGGAGCCGAGTAATGGGATTGCTGGAACAGTCAATATTTGCTTTGGCACCCACAACTCCGGCAGACCTGCCATTCGAGCCGCCGCCGTGATTGCCTCACGCGAGGCGTCCACCTTCTCGGTGATCAACACCAATTGCTCGCCCTTGCGCGCATCGGGCACGGCAACCACCACGTGATTGTGTTCAGCCCACAACTCCGTGATGAGGCCTTCGACCGCGGCCAACGAAATCATTTCGCCGCCGAGTTTGGCGAACCGTTTCGCGCGACCCTTGATTGCGACCCGGCCCACTTCGTCGAAGATTACGATATCGCCAGTATCGTGCCATCCGTCTTCCGGGGGCACCACCAAGCCTGGTTTGTCGGCATGCATGTAGCCGAGCATCACGTTTGGTCCACGCACAAATAAGCGACCGCCGTCCGAAATACCGTCGACCGGATCGAGCCGGCTTTCTATCCCAGGCAGCAGACGGCCGACGGTTCCGTGTCCGTTGATGTCCGGCAGGTTGCACGCGAGGACGGGCGAGCACTCGGTCGCGCCGTAGCCTTCGAGGATCGTCGCGCCGGTCTCCGCCCATAACAGCCGCGTCTGATCCTTCACCCGTTCCGCGCCAGCGATGACGTAGCGGATGCTGGTCAGATCCTTCGCATCGGCGGCACGCACATAGCCCAACAAGAACGTGTCGGTCGCGAACAACACCGTTGCTTTGGTTTTGCGGATGAGTTCGGGCACCTGCTTGTAATGCAGCGGGCTCGGATAAAGTACCGTGCGCATGCCGGATAGCAGTGGCATCAAGGTCGCCGCGGTTAAACCGAAGGAGTGAAACATCGGCAACGGGTTGAATACGACGTCGGCTGGCGTCAGCATACCGCTGGCGTGTGCGTAGATCTGGCGCGCGTTGGCAACCAAATTGCGGTTCGACAATACGACGCCCTTCGGACTGCCCTCGGTGCCCGAAGTGAACAAGATGACGGCAGCCTGATCGGGTCGCAAACCGCGCGCCCGATGCAGTCGCGAAGCGTACAGCGTTCGCGCCAGCCCCTTGAACTTGTCCAGCTTGCCGATCGAGGCACGTACATCTTCGAGATATAGAATTCGCAATCGCTTCCCGGGCGACACCTCGATCGTGGACAGTCCAGCAATGATGTCTTCGAGCTTCGCGGCTTCGATGAAACGCTTGGATGTGATGATCGTCCGGATCATCCCGGTTTTTACTGCGGCCCCCAGGTTCTTGAGACCCGCCGTGAAATTCAATATTGCGGCGACCCGCCCGAATGCGTTCAGACCAAGCAGCGTGACCGCGAGCCCGTTGGCCGTCGGCAGCAATACACCAACCGCTTCGTTGCGTTGCGTCGATCGGGCGAGTTTATCGCCAAGCACGAGGCTCGCGAGGATCAGCCGTTTATATGTGAGCGGTTGCCGATCCTGATCCTCGATTATGATCTTGTCCGCGCCATGCAAGCGGCACGCATCCAGCATCGCCGCAAACAGCGTTGTCGATGTCCCTAGCGCGTCGAAACTCAATGGCGGCGATTTTTGGCTCATGACAAACTACGTGTCCTGAACGTTAGCGGGCCCCCACCATGCACGCGCTGAGCCGCTGCCGCAACCGGTCGGTTTTATGCGCCTTGTCGCAGTGCCGCGACGAAAAAGACGACGCCGATGACGGCAAGCAAGGCGCCCAGGTGCCTCATCTCCGGCAATGCGTGCCCGGCGCCTTCCGCAAGCTTGCGTCCAGCAAGATGAGTTAGGCTTGCAAGCACACCCTGCACGATGCCAAGTCCCAGCAGATAACCGGCAACTGTTTCAGGCGGCGAACCGACGATCGACTCGCCATAGGCGTAACCGTGAAATAATCCCGCGCCTAAGAACAGCGCCATCCAGACTTTGGTGCCAAAACCCGACCGGCTGCCGACGGCTAAGCCGAGCAACAGGATCGATCCGGCAACCGCCGCTTCCGCCAGAGGCACGTCGATACGTAGCAGATGCACGCCGATGCCGCAGATCGATGCCAAGATAAATAGTCCTGGCATTCGCAGCCCCAATCTCAACGCTCCGGCCGCAAGACCCGCTGCCAGAATGAACACTAGGTGATCGAGGCCCAGCACTGGGTGAGCTAGGCCTGAAAGCAGCCCCTCGACAAAAACAGTTGGCGGCCGGCCATCATTCACGTGGTGCGCAAGGGCGGCCGTGGGAAATAGGATCAAAGCGGCGGCAATAAGCTTCAACACGCTACGCATTGGACGACCCTCAAGCTGCTCTTTTTGGCTTTTGAACGACCGGCACAGCGGTGCCGATCATGCAGTCGCGCGTGACGATGGCTTCGAGTTCTGCAGCCGGCCAGCCTTGTGTTCCAGCGGGCCGCTCCGGCAAGATGATATAGCGCAGATCCGCCGTCGAATCGTGCACGCGAACTTCCGTGCTCGCTGGAATTGACAACCCGAACTCGGTAAGCACCTCACGTGGCGCCATAACCGTGCGCGAGCGATACGCTAAGCTCTTGTACCAGGCCGGCGGCACCCCCAGCAGCATCTTCGGGTAGCACGAGCACAACGTACAAACCACGACGTTGTGAACGCCAGCTACGTTCTCGATCACACGAAATTCGGCGATAGTGCCAATATCGATCCCCATGCTATCTAGCGCGCCGCGCGTGTCGGCGAGCAACTTGGCCTTGAACTTTGGATCGGTCCACGCCTTGGCAATCACCTTCGCACCGAGCGAAGGCGAGCGGCTATCCATCAAGTCGATCTGAGCCGAGATTTCCTTGTGCGTAAGTACCCCCTTCTCAATCAGCAGCTCGCGCATCGCGCGCTCCAGAACTTCGTAGGGAGAGGCTGGTTCGGCATCATGATCGCGGCGAGGGGCATGCGGATCACCATGATCGTGGTCGTGATCGTCGTGGTGTTCGTGAGTGTGCATTAACGTGTTCTCCTCGCATCACTCGCGCGCTTTAACGGCGCGGCCGGCATCAGCCAAGGCTCATAGATATCGACATCCAGATGATCGCTCACCGGTCCCTTGTACCTGGGCCACAGATCCTTCTGACGAACGCGCACCTTATAGAGCACCAGTGCTGGCAGACCGGGACGATGATAGGCGAGCCGCTCTGGATCTTTGAATACCCCGTGCACTTCGACGACGATGCCGGGCTTACCGCGCACATACCAAGGGGTGCGGCAGTGACCGATCACGACGCTGTCCCCAATCATCACAGCATCACCTACTGAATAGCGCGGCGGCGTGAGGGTTGCGACCGCACTCATGATCGCGCGGCCTTTGCTTTCGCGGCAGGCTTTTTTGCCGGCTTGAGCTTCGCTGCCTTCGCGGCAGTCGGACCCAGATCATTGTCCCACTTGATTTTACCTTTTGCGACCGCGCGGCCCTCGGCGCGAAACGCTGCCGTTACCGCCGCGATCTTTGCATCGATTTCTGATGACGTGAGCACCTCCTGCTCGACCATCAAATTACGCAGCGCGCGAACCCATTTCTCATAGTAGGTCGTGCGGTCGTATGCCTGCTGACCATAATCCTCGATCACGCGGCGCATGCCATCCACCTTGAAGACACCCTTTTTGGCATAGAGCAAGATCATCATCGCATCGACGCGCTTTTCCCACTGCGCAAGATCATGCTCGTGGCGGTCGATCGGTCCGAAATCAAGACCACCGACATCGTGCACTGCACGTCCATCGAGGCCCTTGCGAGCATGCGTCTTACGGCGTGGCGATGTCATGGTGTAACTCGATGACGCGGACTAGGACTTCAGGAGCAGATATGAGCGCGGAATTGAGCCGAGAGCAAGAGGGGGCGCTCGACCACTTTCTGACATAAGGTTAACTGCCCACTAGCGCGCTCACGCATCACCGCCTAGTCTTTTGAACCATCCAGCCACGCTGCCTTTTGCAAGCGCGGACGTTTGAAAAAAGGAATTGCACGCCATGATTTTGCGACTATTCGCTATCGTCTGTGCCAGCTTTCTGACGATCGGTTCCGCCATCGCGCAAGATCTTCTGACAAAGAAAGAGACGTTGGAAATTTCCACCTTTAAAACCCAATCGGGAAAAGAGCTGAAGGGTGTGAAGGCCGGCTACGAAAGCTACGGCCAGCTCAACGCCGAGAAGTCGAATGCGATCCTCATCTGCCACTTCTTCTCCGGCACCTCGCATGCGGCGGGCAAATATGCTGAAGCCGACAAGGTGCCGGGCTACTGGGACGCCATTATCGGACCCGGTAAGGCCATCGACACCAATAAATACTTCGTGGTGTCTGCCGATACGCTGGTGAACCTTGGCGCCAACGATAAGACCGTGGTGACGACGGGTCCGGCATCGATCGATCCAACGACGAACAAGCCCTACGGCATGACATTTCCGATTGTGACGATCCGCGATTTCGTCGAAGTGCAAAAGGCGCTGGCCGATAAACTCGGCATCAAGAAGTTCGCGATGGTCGCCGGCGCGTCGATGGGCGCGTTGCAAACCTACGAGTGGGCGGCGACCTACCCCGATATGGTCGGCAAAATCATGCCGGTCATCGGCTTTGCCGAAGCCGACGCCAACCTGATCGCCTGGCTGGACATCTGGGCGACGCCGATCCGTCTTGATCCGAAGTGGAACGGTGGCGATTATTACGGCAAGGAGTTGCCGAACGCCGGCCTCGCGCAATCACTTAAAATCGTGACGCTGCATGCCCAACACTGGAAATGGGCGAACACCACCTTCGGCCGCAAGTGGGCGAAAGAGGGCGAAGATCCAGCCACCGGCTTCGACAAGAAATTCGCCATTGAGGCAACCCTCGATTCGGCCGGCGCGGCGCGCGCACTAACCTCGGATGCCAACCATTTCCTCTATCTCGTCAAGGCGAACCAATTGTTCGTGGCGGGCGGCGGCGGGGCCGACTATCTGAAAAAAATCAAAGCACCTGTCCTGCTCATCACCCAACCGGACGACCTCGTATTCCATGCCGACGGAGTGAAGCAGATGGTCGAGGGCGTCAAGACTGCCGGTGGCAAAATCGAACACGTGACGCTAACGGGCTCCCGAGGCCATCTCGATGGCGTGCTGTCGATGAAGCAAGCCGAAGCCAAAATTTCCGCATTCCTGAGCCAGCCCTAAAACCCAACGGAGAAACACTCGATGATTTTCGATCACCGCACCTACGTCTGCAAGCCCGGCACCATCAAGGCCCATCTCGAGCTGTATGAGAAGATGGGATATGCCCCTCAATCGCGCATCCTCGGCAAGCCGGTCCTCTACGGCACCACCGAAGTCGGCGACGTAAACTCCTACGTCCACGTCTGGGCCTACAAAGACCTAGCCGACCGCACCGCCAAGCGCGCCGCCATGTGGGCCGACGCTGAGTGGCTAGCCTACGTCAAGAAGTCTGGCGAACTTGGCGCCATGGTGCACCAGGAAAACAAGATTCTCAACGCGACATCGTTCTTCAAGATTTGATGCCGGTGCGGCGGTGCCGGTCGCGTGCAACTGGCACCGTTCACCCGCCGTGGAGGGCGTGCCTCGGGCGACTTCAGGGGCGGCGCGAAATTGGACAATTCGGCAAGGAACAATCGAGGGCTCCAACATGGATCCACTGCTCACATTGATACCGGTGTTCGCAGTCTTTATTCCAGCCTTGATCCTGCCTGGGCCGGATTTCGTGGCCGTCGTTCGCTCGTCGATGTCGCACGGCACGCGTGCCGGGCTCCTCACGACAGTTGGAGTTTCGCTCGGGCTGTGCTTCTACGCCTCGCTCAGCCTAGTCGGCCTGTCAGCCTTGCTCGTCAAATACCAGTGGCTGACTTGGACGGTACGTATCTTAGGCGGTTCCTATTTGATCTATCTGGGCATTCGCCTGCTTTTGACCCGAGCTCAGGCCATTCAAGTCCACGGCGGCAATGTGCCGACATCTAAGCGAGCGCTGTTGTTTGGATTTTTTGTCACCCTGACAAATCCCAAGGCGATCGTCCTATTCGCCAGCGTTTTCGCCACCGCTGTCACGCCGTCAACGCCGGCTTGGCTCATGATAGTGATGATCGCTTTGGTCACAGTCTTGTCGTTGAGCTGGTACTCCTTCGTGAGCATCTTTATGTCGTCGAACTTGGTCGCTGTTCGATTTCAACGAGCGAGACACTGGATCGAAAGGGCGGCCGGCGGTTGCTTCATCCTGCTCGGCGGCAAGGTGCTGGCCGACGCCCGAAACCCCATCGCATCATAACCTGTGAAGTTGGCTCAGGAGCAAGCCCTTGTGGCTGGTCTGCGTCAACAAGCCTGACATCACACTTTTTTGTCCGACTGCATGCAAGGGGAAATCGGGATCTTGCAAAAATCATAGCGCGCGTTATATTAACGTGAACTATGAAACAGCCTCGGAACATCGACAATGATTTCCTGTTTCTAATCTACGATGTAGCGCAACTGATGCGCCGTCATGCCGACAAGCACGCGCGCGAGCACGGCATGACGCGGGCGCAATGGGCGGTACTGGCCAGGCTCGAGCGCCAGCCAGATATCACCCAAAACGAACTCGCTGGCCTGACTGACGTCGAGCCGATCACCGTCGGACGCCTCATCGATAAATTGCAGGAAAGTGGATTTGTCGAGCGCATTCCGGACCCCCGCGATCGGCGGATCTGGCGTTTGCGCCTCACGAAAAAGTGCGATCCGGTTCTGAGGGACATCGCAACGTTTCGCCGTCAACTCCATAACGACATGTCCGCCGGTCTTGATGCCCAAACATTGAGTGCGCTGACCAACGGATTGCTCGGAATGCGGTCAAATTTATCGATCGCAAAAGCAAGCAATCGCAAGGACGATTCCCAATGAATGTTCACCCGCGAGCGACCGAATTCGATCCAGCACTTGAAGGGACAAGACGTCCCAAGTTCGTTCTTCCAAAGTTGGACCTCGGCCGGGTACTAATGATCGGCGGCGTCGTCGTGGTCGCTCTGGTCGCAGCTGTTCTATGGATGAGCGGCGGGCGATACGTTTCTACCGACAATGCATACATACGCGCGCCCAAACTAATGGTTGCGACCGACATCTCGGGTGTCGTGTCGCACGTCGACGTTCGGGAGGGCCAAGCGGTCCAGAAGGGAGATATTCTGTTCGGGATCGATCCGGCACCGTTTCGCATCGCAGTCGAGAATACGAAGGCACAGCTCGCGCAAACCGTGCTCAATCTCGAATCTATGAAGCAAGACTACAAGCGCATGCTCAGTGATATCGCGGCGCAACAGTCACAGGTTGAACTTGCTAAAGTAACCAATGATCGAGCGGCTTCGTTGATCAAGACGGGCAGTACGACCGCGGTGAATTTCGATCAGGCGCGCTACGCCTATAATGCCGCCCAGAGCCAGCATCAATCTTTGGAAGAGCAAGCCAAAGTCCTGTTGTCAAAACTGGGCGGTAATCCGGACGCACCGGTCACACTGCACCCCTCGTATCTGCAAACGAAAGCGACGGCCGACGAAGCTCAACGTCAGCTCGATCACACTGTGATCCGGGCGCCGTTCGATGGCATCGTGACCCAGGTTGATCAGTTGCAACCAGGTGCGTACATGGTGGCGGCGACGGCTGGAATGTCCAGCAGCGGCGCGGTCGCGTTGGTCGGGACCGGCGAAATGTGGATTGACGCGAATTTCAAGGAGACCGACCTCACCTGGGCCCGGGCAGGCAACGCGGTCGAGGTTTCGGTCGATACGTACCCTGGACTTGTCTGGACCGGACAAATCGCCAGTATCTCACCCGCGAGCGGCTCCGAGTTTTCCATTCTGCCGGCGCAAAACTCGAGCGGTAATTGGGTGAAGGTCGTCCAGCGCATTCCAGTTCGGATCGTGCTCGACCAGAAGAAAGATGGGCCAGCGCTGCGAGCGGGCATGAGCGTCAACGCCACGATCGACACCGGTCACAAGCGCACTCTGTCCGAAATCTGGTGAACCATGACGGCACTCACCACATCAAGTGCGCCGGCTGCCTCGCCGAACCGCGCGATGGTCACCGTATTCGCGATGATCGCGACCCTCATGCAGGCGCTCGACAACACGATCGCCAACGTCGCATTGCCTTACATGCAGGGGTCACTGTCAACCACCGCCGATCAAATCACGTGGGTGTTGACCTCGTATGTTGTCGCCGCCGCGATCTTCACTGCGCCGGTTGGTTGGCTGTCGGCGCGGTTCGGGCGAAAGAACCTGTTCCTGATCTGTCTGACCGGCTTTACCTTTGCGTCCATGCTGTGCGGCTTTGCGACCTCACTGACGCAGATCGTGATATTCCGCCTGCTGCAAGGAATGTTCGGCGCGGCACTTGTGCCGTTGTCGCAGGCAACCATGCTGGACCTCTATCCGATCGAGCAGCGCGGATCGGCAATGGCGATGTGGGGAATGGGCGTGATGGTCGGCCCAATCCTTGGACCGACTTTGGGCGGCTATCTAACCGATGCTTACAATTGGCGATGGGTATTTTTCATCAACGTGCCATTCGGCATCCTGGCGGTCGCCGGACTATCGCTGTTCATGAACGACACTGATCGTAACGCGAGCCTGAAATTCGACTGGGCAGGGTTCGCATTCCTCAGCCTGTCGCTCATGGGGCTGCAGCTGATGCTCGATCGTGGCGAGCAGAAAGACTGGTTTCATTCGACGGAAGTGATCGCCGAACTCACTCTGGCGGGCCTCGGCCTGTATTTGTTTTTGGTCCACATGTTCACCGCCGAAAAGCCGTTCATTCCGGCACGGATTTTCAAAGATAGGAACTTTCTCGCATCCTTCGTCATCATGTTCGCGATCGGCATGATCCTTCTCTCCAGTTCGGCGCTCCTACCACCCTACCTGCAGAACCTTGGCGGTTATTCGATCACCCAGACAGGTCTGCTGATGGCACCGCGCGGCGCTGGTACGATGTTGGCCATGTTATTGGCTGGTCGTCTTTCCAGCCGGATCGATCCGCGTAAGCTGATGTTTTTCGGCATTGCGATGCTCTGTTATTCGATGTGGGAAATGACGGCATGGACACCGGATTTGAATGCCTGGGCTCTCGCCTCGACAACGTTCGTCCAGGGGCTCGGCTTAGGCTTTGTCTTCATACCGTTGCAGCTGGTTGCGTTCGCGACGCTGCCGGCTGATCTGCGGGGCGATGGCACGGCCCTGTTCAGTCTCATCCGCAATGTCGGGAGTGCCGTCGGCATCTCGATCGCAACGTTCCTGCTGGCCCAGGGCACGCAAATTATGCACGCGCGCATTGCAGAAGGCGTGACGCCTTTTAATCACATGCTGCAATCGGGAGCCGCCCACGTGTATTGGAATACTGCGACGACGCCCGGATTGGCCACGTTGAACGCAGAGGTGACGCGACAAGCGTCGATCATCGCCTATGCTAACGACTTCAAATTCATGCTGTTCATCAGCCTGCCGACGGTGCTGTTGTTATTTCTGCTGCAGCGACCGCCGGCGGCCAACGTCTCATCTGAACACGCGGTACTCGATTGAAGTCCGCTCCGCCCTCAGACCTTGGCCAATGCTTGATCCAGATCAGCGATGATGTCGGATTTGTCTTCCAAACCGATTGACAAGCGCACCACTTCGTTGCCGGCGCCGGCCGCCTTGCGCTGCTCATCGGTCAACTGACGATGCGTGGTCGATGCTGGATGGATGATCAACGAACGCGTGTCGCCGATGTTGGCCAGATGCGATAGCATCTTGACGCCCTGCACCAACTTTACGCCGGCGTCAAAGCCACCCTTGAGGCCGATCGTGAAGACCGCGCCGGCACCCTTCGGGCAGATCTTCTTTTGCAGCGCGTGATACTTGTTGTCCGGCAAGCCGGCGTACTGCACCCACGAGACCGCCTTGTGCTTTTCCAGATGCTGGGCCACGGCCAACGCATTTTCGCAATGGCGCTGCATGCGCAGCGGCAATGTCTCGATCCCGGTTAGGATCAGGAATGCGTTGAAGGGCGCGATCGCCGGTCCCATGTCACGCAAACCCATAACGCGGCAGGCGATGGCGAAAGCAAAGTTGCCGAACGTCTCGGCGAGCTTCATGCCGTTGTACGAAGCGTTCGGCTCGACGAGTGTCTTGTAACGGTGCTTCGAGCCCAGCCAATCATAGGTACCGCAATCGACGATCACGCCGCCGATCGAGTTGCCGTGGCCGCCCATGAACTTGGTCAGCGAGTGGACGATGATGTCGGCTCCATGCTCGCGCGGACGGCACAGGTAGGGCGAGGCCATCGTGTTATCGACGATGAATGGCAGGCCGTGCTTCTTGGCGATGGCGGCTATGGCTGGCAGGTCGATGATGATGCCGCCCGGATTGGCGATCGACTCGCAATAGATGGCCTTTGTCTTCGGCGTGATCGCCCGTTCGAACGATGCCGGGTCGGTGGCGTCTGCCCAGGCGACGTTCCAGTTGAACTTCTTGAAAGCGTGATTGAACTGATTGACCGAGCCGCCATATAGCTGGCGCCCCGCCACAAATTCGTCGCCCGGTTCGAGCAGCGTGTGAAACACGAGAAACTGCGCCGCGTGGCCCGATGCGACGGCAAGTGCTGCAGTGCCGCCTTCGAGGGCAGCTACCCGCGCCTCCAGTACACCTTGCGTCGGGTTTCCGATGCGCGAGTAGATGTTGCCGAACGCTTCGAGGCCAAACAGGCTGGCGGCGTGGTCGACATCATTGAAGACGAACGAGGTGGTTTGGTAAATCGGCGTCACGCGGGCGCCAGTCGAGGGATCGGGCGTCGCACCAGCATGAATAGCAAGCGTGTCGAACTTTGGCGCGGGGGTGGGGCCGTCCTGCATGGCTTGGAACTCCTCTTGTGATCGCATAGGGTTATACTAACTGGCGCATCAGCATCAGTATCGCCGCACGACGCGCGGGACAACGGATTTCGCAGGCAGTAAACGTTGCGGCCAAAGTACTGCTCGTTTGCGCGCCAGTACATCGGTCCCAGCACATCGGTCTTGGAAGGGTTCAATGACACGTTCGACGATTACCGTTGGCTTCGGCACCATGGCTATGCTCCTGGCAGCTATGGTCGTGACAGCCAATGCCCAGACCCCGCCGAAGTCTTGCACGCAGGCCGACGTGTCAGCCGCCATGGCCGCGATGAGCGGTACGTTGAAAAAGAACAATCAAGACAATCAGGCACGGCTGAAGACGCGGCTGCGTGAGCTGGCCAAAGCAAAAAACTGGAATGAAGCCGAGACTGAGGAAAAAGGCTTCGATCTACTCGAAGACGACACAACACGCACCCAGGACGAAACGGCGAGCCACCTGCTTGGACAGATCGATCAATTGAGCCAAGGCAGCGACGCCTGGCCAACTTGTGCCAAGGTGGAGGAACTGAAGACACTCGCGACCCAACTCGTCGAAGTAACGAGTGCGAAGGCGGCTCACATATCGGCCAAACTCGATAACGAGCTGAAAGGAACGCGCCCGGTGGTCGCTGCCCCCGCGACCCCGCCGAAGACCGAACCACCTAAGCCCGAGGCCAAGAAGCCGGCGGCACCAGTCATCGTGGACGCGACCCGCCCGCCCCCTCCTCCAGCACGACCCGCCGGTGAAATGCAGCCGTCGAGCGCGACCAAACCCAGCGATGCCTACGTTCCGCCCGCCCCAGGCGCGCCGATCGCTGGTGCGCCAATTCCATTCGATCCGGTCGCGGCACAATTTTCTGTCGAGGATATTCGGGCAGCCGGAAGCGGCTTCTTCGGTACGATTTCGGCCGAACTCGCAGCCGTCATCGAATACACCTTCAAGAGCTACGGCCGCCCCACCGGCTACATCCTCGGCACCGAAGGCGGCGTGGCGCTACTTGCCGGATTGCGCTACGGCGACGGCCGCCTCGTTACCAAAGCCGAGGGTGAGCGCCGGGTATACTGGCAGGGCCCTTCGGTCGGCTATGATTTCGGCCTGACCGGGTCACGCACGATGATCCTGATCTACGGCATCGCGTCGCCCGACGACATCTACCAACGCTTCGGCGGCATCGACGGTTCGGCCTACCTCATTGGCGGCGCTGGCGTGACGGTGCTGAAAAAAGGGCCGATCATCATGGCACCGATCCGCACCGGCGTCGGCTTACGGCTTGGCGCGAATGTCGGGTATCTCCATTTCACACCACGCCCGCGCTTCAATCCATTCTGAGGCGTACCGCGTCAATTCAGATGGCAACGCGCCGAATTTTGGGTGTAATGACCCATCCGCAGATAACAAGGCTGGGTACTGCTCATGGAATTGTTCGATATCATGCGTCAGGCGCAGGGCGGCAACGCGCTTGTCAACATGGCCCGCGCATTCAATCTCAGCCCCGAACAGACGGAGGCCGCGGTCAAAGCCCTGATGCCGGAACTTACCCGTGGCATCGAGCGTAACACGCTGTCGCGCGGCGGCACGGCCGATCTCGTCGCCGCGTTGGGGGATGGCGCCAAGGTTCGCAATCTGCAGAACCCGGCGATGTTCGGCGACCCCAACATCGAAGCCGACGGTAATGCCATACTCGGACATATACTGGGCACCAAGGACGCCAGCCGTGCCGCTGCTCAACGCGCATCGCTCTCGTCCGGTTTGGGCGAAGGGCTTTTGAAAATGCTCCTGCCCTACATCGCGCAGATGCTGATGGGCGCCCTTGCCAACAAAACACAAGACGGGCTCGGCGACATCCTATCGAAGATCCCGGGGATGCCGGGCGGGTCGACCACGGGCGGAAGCATGGGGGGCGGCGGCATGTCATTTCCGGCGTCGCGGAATGCGCCACCAACAAACCCTATGCCGCCAATGCCAGATAACGCCCCGTTCGGTCGCGACCAAACTTCCGGCGGCGGATTTGGCAATCAAGGTCCGCTTCCCATCCCGACCGGCTTACCGCCAGAAAACGATAGCGGCGGGAACAACCCTTACGGCGACCTGTCCGACATCATCAGGCGTGGTGGCAATGCCGGTGGAGCGGCAGCAGCCGGCGGCGGACTATTCAGCATCATCCGCAGCATCCTGGGTGGCGCACTGGGATTTTCCACCAAAGGCGGCGTACTCGGCTGGATCTTCCGCGCCGTCATCCTGCGGTATGGCTGGAACATCGTCCGAGCAATCTTCGGTGGAATATTGGGCCGCCGTTAAAATCGACCGGTCAACGCCGGCAGGGGCGCGATTCAAACTCGCAACTGTAGTTGTTGCCCGCACCGCTGCATTTCATCGTCTTGCTGGCGGACAGGTTCGGATTGCCCCACTGATCGCCATATTCCAATGCGGTAAACTCCGACCAGTTGCGCATCGCCGCAACTTCGGCAGCTTTGCGACTTGGCAGCCCAGCACTTGCCCCAGAGTGGGTATGTCCCACCATACACGTGAGATGGCCCTCGCGACGTAGATCGTGCAGGCCGACAAGCGTACCATCATCTGGCCGCATGGCCGGTGAGCCGGCCGTCCGTTTATGCTGAGGCGCCGCCATTGCAGCCGTTGCAACGAGCAGCAAACACGTAAACGCGATTGAGAGCGAACGACCCATGATTCTTGCACCCGCTGGACAGCTGATTTCCAACTCCACGATACAAGAGTCGTTCCAAAATACCGAAGTGTGATCGCTTTTCGATTGAACATCAGACCACGTCCGTGGCGATCGAGTCACACACACTGCTCAAGGCTTGTGCAGTGCCTCTAAAGCCTGACGCAGCTGATCAGGCATGGTGGCCGGACGCTGTGTCGACCGCTCGACAAACACATGCACGAAGTAACCGTCGGCTCGAGCGACCTCCTCCCCTGCGCCAAATAGCGCCAGTTCGTAGCGCACCGACGACGATCCGAGCTTGGCGACGCGCAGGCCCGCCTCGATATCTTCGGGGTATGCGAACGGGCGGTAAAACCGGCACATGGTCTCGACCACGAATCCGATGACTGAACCGGCATGAATATCGATGCCGCCCGGACCGATCAGGTAGCGGTTCACGACCGTATCGAAATACGAATAGTAGGTCACGTTATTGACGTGGCCGTACAGGTCGTTGTCCATCCAGCGCGTTTGTATCATGCGGAAGTGCTGAAAATCGGCGCGCTGGAGCGGTGGACGACGGATATCACTCATGCCGCAACCTTTTAGACTTTGATCGTCTTGCCTGGGTTCATGATGTTGGCCGGATCGAGCGCCCGCTTAATGGTACGCATGAGGTCGAGCTCGACCGGGCTCTTATAGTGCTCGTTCTCGTCGAGGCGGAGACGGCCGATGCCGTGCTCGGCACTGATCGATCCGCCGAGTTCAACGACCAAGTCGTGCACGATACGATTGATCCGCTCACGTTCGCCGGCAAAGCGCTTCCCCTCCCAGGTGAGCGGTGCCATTGGGTTATAGTGCAAGTTGCCATCGCCGACGTGCCCGAACGCGCAGTGGCGAATTCCAGGGTAGGCCGCAGCCAAAGCCCGGTCGCCACGCTCGATGAACTCGGCCACGCGCGACACCGGCACCGAAACGTCGTGCTTGATGCCGATACCGGCGACTTTTTGTGCTTCGGCCAGATCCTCGCGCATTTTCCAGAACCGCTTGGATTGCGCGCCCGACGTTGCGATCACCGCATCTATGACGAGCAAGCGTGCCATCGCTTCCGACAAGGCTTCGGCGAACGGATCATCAAGCGAACCGGGCGCACCCTGCCCCGACACTTCAACCAGAACGTACCAGTCGTGCGGCTCGGCTAACGGTTCGCTATGCCCCGGCACGCCGGCAATCAGGAATTCGATGATCGAGCGTTGCAGCAATTCGAACGCGGAAATCTGATCGCCCAATCGCTCCTTCATCAACGACAGCAATTCAACGGCGGCAGACGGACTTGACACCGCCAGCCACGCCGTGGCTGTCGCCGATGGTTTCGGAAACATCCGCAATACTGCCGCCGTGATGATGCCGAGCGTACCTTCGCCACCGATGTAGAGCTGCTTCAGATCATATCCGGTGTTGTCCTTGCGCAGGCCGCGCAAGCCGTCCCAGATGCGGCCGTCCGGCAGCACCACCTCGAGACCGAGGACGAGATTGCGGGTGTTGCCGTAGCGGATCACTTGCGTGCCGCCCGCATTGGTTGAAATGTTTCCGCCGATCTGGCACGAGCCTTCGGCGCCGAGGCTGAGCGGGAACAGCCTATTGTTGCTGGCGGCGATGTTTTGGATCTCCTGCAGGACAACCCCGGCCTCGACCGTCATTGTCTCATTGGCGAGATCAATATTGCGGACTTCCTTCATGCGGGCCGTGGAGATGATCACTTCCGTGCGGCCGGCATGCGGCTGGCTCGCTCCCGTGAGCCCGGTGTTGCCGCCCTGGGGCACGATGCGCGTGCCGGTTTCGGCGCAGATTTTCACGAGGGCTGCTACTTCAGCCGTCGATTTCGGGCGCAAAACGACAGGCACGTCACCCTGCCAGTCGTCGCGCCAACTGCGGCAGTAGGGAGCGATGTCCGCCGCATCCTCGATCACCCCTGGCGGCCCGACGACCGCCTTCAGTCGCTCGACGACATCGGCTGTAACGGGCCTTGGCGCATCAACTGCCATTTGCCGTGTTCCTTGTGCTAATCAAAACGAAAATTCCGGCGGACCCTAAGCAGGGCGGCCACAAGCTGCAAGAGATCTCAAAGATGAACGACACTGCGAACAACCCTGCCACGCGCGTCATGACGATGTCGGGCAAGCCATCGGGCTTTCGTAGCTTACTCGGCTATCGCGCCATCCGCTGGGAACTCGGCTATGCTGAAATCGAACAGGTACTGGGCCCGCAACATTTGAACAGTCTTGGTTCGGTCCACGGCGGGTTGTATCTAACTCTACTCGATGCGGCTTTTGGCCATGCCGCCACGTGGTGCTCTATTCCGGCTAACTTCCGCGGCGTGGTGACGATCTCGCTCAATGCCAGCTTTCTGTCGCCGGCCAAAGGCCAGATCATCCGCGCGGTCGGGCGGCTGGAGGGGGTGCACGATCGGGTCGCGACCGTCAGCGGCGGCGTCTACGACGAGCACGAATTGCTGCTCGCCACCGCCATCGGCAGCTTCCGCTATTCCCCTGGCAGCGAGAACACAGAGGGCGTGGCCGTGCTGCCGGCCCCCAAGCCTCAAGCCTGATTAAAGACCAACCGCTGCTTCAAGCGTGAACAGATCGAGCAGGGCCGCCTTGCCTTCCGGCGTTGTCGAGGCTTCTGGCGCCGTCAACTGATTGACCAGTACCCTCGAGCGCGGCGTCACCATTAACGACAGCGACTGACCCGGCTTATCGACGAACCGGCTCACCGCGTCGATAACGGTGATCATTGCAACATTGGGTACCGGCTCACTGGCCAAACGTTGCCGAAGCTCGACAATGGGATCTGGCTTTAGTCCACCGGCAACTGCCATCCCACTCATTTTCGCTTGATAAACTCTGACGAGCCCCGCGTCGCGAAATTTCATCGTGACCGGCCCGACTTCAAGATTTTGAAATGCCGCAGCTAAACCTGCCTGGGTCAATTGAAGCGGTTGTCCGCTCGAACTCTTCAGGGTCGCTTTGGCGGAAAACGCACCGACGTTTTCGACGTCGATACCCATCGGTTCAGCGACGATCGCCTTTGCGTCCTCGCTCCACGTCGTGCCGATATCGTAGGTGATCCAAACCTTGGGCAATCCCATCGGCTGAAGGAACGCCAGCGCGGGCTCGCTCCCATCAGCGGCCCCTTGAACTTTCATCGTCAGGCGCGTGACTTGCGGCAGACCGTTGGCGAACCGGCCCCAGGTGGCCTTCATCGCTTCGATGCGACCCTTGAGCTTTCCTGTCGCCATATCCGGTACATCGCAATCGCGGATCTCGAAACCTTCGAGCGCACTTAGTAGCTGCATCGATTTCTCGGGCGAAGTAGCACCTCCCCCAATTTCGGCCGTGACGCGCATCATCTTGGCGAAGTCCAACCCGGACACCGCCGCATAGCCGATCTTTATCGGCGACCTGCCTGGGACGTTCATCGATGTGTCGTTCAGGGCGAACTCAGCCAACCGGCCCTTCTCGAAGCCGGCCAACCGGATCAGACCGAACGACACGGCGGCATCCTTGGAATTGGCCATCGATACGCGCGTGCCGCGCATTTCAAGATCGGCGAACTTCAAGCCCTCGTAGATCGATGCGATCTTCTCTGCGATTTCCGCGGCCTTCGCGGAGTTCGGCGGCGGGCCGGGCTGGGGAATTAATTTGGCGAGCTCGGCAATCGTTGAGGCGTTGACCTTCTTAAGATCGATCCCGACCTCGCCCGACGACATAGCGTCCACCGTCATCGTCATGGCGCTACCGACGTTGGCGGTATATGTCCCCATCGTCGTTTTGCCCTGCACACGGACATATCCGTTTTCCAACGGCCGGACAGGCGCCGGGAGACCATAAAGCGACATCATGGCCATCACGTCGATGTCGGAGCTGGCGTACTTGTTCATCTCATTCGTCACCGGGACCGCCGCCTGCCCGCCTGTCATGGCTAACTTGCCGATCAGCAATTGACCGATCCGGCCCTCATGCAAATTCTTCAATTCCAGGTTGGTATAGGTGTAGGTGAAGGCACTTTGTTTTACGCCTTTGACAGCGAATGGTTGCGGAAGTTCAAGCACAACCTCCCCTTGTGGTGCGACGATGGACGTGGCCTTCACGCGCGCCAGGTAATGCAGTATTTCGCTGGTCGACGACGTGGCCGGGAAAGCCGCCGGTGCACTGAACTGCGAGACGATGAATTTCGGTGCCTTGTGCGCATAGGCGCCTGGCAAATCTTTTGCGATACCACTCTTGATCTCAAAGTCGCTGACTTCGATGCTTTGTGCCGACATCTCATTCGACATCGGCATCAAGCCCGTGGCATGCACTTTAGCGATCGTCGTCCGCGCGCCATTTTCTCCAGGTGCCTGCAACGCGATATCGGCGATGGATAGCGACTTGGTCCAATAATCAAAGGTCACCGGACCATGCGAGGCGGTCACTCCAGACGCGCGCAAGCTTTCGAAAACGGCGTCGACTTCGCTCACGGCCCGATGCTGCACCAGCATCGATGCACCGAAGACGCCTGCGACAGCAATGGCTCCGATCGCGGCACCGACAATTGCGATTTTGCGCATAACGCCTCCTCAGCCCGATTGAATTTCAACGATCTGGCCGTACCTGAACCGCCAGCGCATGGGAAGTGCCCGCTTCCCGCATGACGACACGGCACGACTTTTCTGCGACACTCTACCCTGTGTGTCACATAGTGACCGTCACACCTCAAATCCCCCCTCTGGAGATGATCGCATGCTGAAATTCTATTTCAATGGCTCGCCCAACCCGACCAAAATTGCGCTGTTCCTCGAGGAAGCCGGCCTCCCGTTCCAGCCGATGCCGATCGACACCCGCAAGGGCGATCAATTCGACCCTGAGTTTGTCAAACTCAATCCGAATGCCAAAGTGCCGGTCATCGACGATGACGGCGTGATCGTTTTCGACAGCAACGCCATCCTGCTTTACCTCGCCGAGAAGACCGGCAAATTCCTGCCCTCGAGCGCTGCCGATCGCGGACCGTTACTGTCATGGCTGATGTTCGTCGCCACGGGCGTGGGTCCCTTCTCTGGTCAAGCGGTCCACTTCAAGCACTTCGCACCGGAGAAAATCGCCTACGCCAACAAGCGCTATCAGTATGAAGCCGAGCGCCACTTCGGCATCATCGACGCGCATCTGGCGACCCACAAATACATGGTCGGCAACACTTATACGATTGTCGACATGGACGTTTGGGGCTGGGCCCGCATGCTGCCCTTCATCATGGGCGACGAGGCCTGGGCCAAGTTCCCGAACTTGAAGCGCTTGCATGATGAGATTTCGGGGCGTCCGGCGGCCGCCAAAGCGATCGGTCTTAAGGACAAATTTCCCTTCAAGGCCGAAATGGACGATGAAGCCCGCCGCAACATGTTCAAGCACATCGCGTAGCGTGGCTGGGCAACGGGCGGCTATTCTCAGCCGCCCATAAGCCGGCACGGCAACAACCGGCCTCACCACCATGATGCAACTTATCATTGGAATGCGCGTTTCTCTTTTTATCGGATGGCGTTAACTAATGGAGTTACATCATGAGAACCTCACTCATCGCCCTGGCAACGGCTGCTGCTGCATTTGCGACCGGTGCGGCCGATGCGCAGATGAAGGCTCAATGCACGCAGGCTGAAATGGACCGGGTACAAACCCAGACCAGCGGGATGGCTGATAAAAAGAAACAGGGCATGGCCATGAAAGAAATGAAGATGGCCGGCGATATGATGAAAAAGAACGACATGAAGGGATGTATGATGCATCTCGATAAGGCTGATAAAGCCGCCATGAAAAAGATGTAAGTTCCGATCAAACGGAGTTCAGGGCGCCAGCTAATATAAGCGAGGCGCCCTTTCCTTTTTTAGCGTCGTGGCTGATTTGCCATCACTGTATCAAATTTGTGATCGAGGTGAGCACGCAGGATCGTCGCCAGTTTTTTGCCGTCGCGAGCCTGTAGAGCCTTCAGGATGAGTGCGTGCTCGGCGATCGCCTCCGCCCAGCGCTCCGGACTCATGTTGGCCGTGTAGCGGGCGCGGCGCACCTTCAGCGCCACCTGCCCATAAAGTTGCGACAGCACTGGATTGCGCGCCGCATTCAGTATGATCTCGTGGATCATCTTGTTGACCTCGAAATAACTGCGCAGGTTGCCAGCCTTGTGCATATCCACGAGTTGCCCTTGCAGGCGCGCGACCTCGTCGATCTCCCAGTCGCCGGCGTTTTTGGCGGCAAGCTCGCCGGCAAGCGCCTCGAGCGTCCCCATCACGGGGAACGCCGCGCTGAGTTCTTCAATGTCGAGTGGCGCGACGATCGCACCGCGATGCGCGATCAGCGTTACGAGACCTTCCGAGGCCAAGACCTTGAGCGCTTCACGTAACGGCGTGCGTGAGACAGCAAACCGGGCACACAGATCTTTCTCATCTATCTTTGCTTCCGGCAGCAACTCTCCCTCGACGATCATCGCCCGCAAGCGGCCAAGCAGTTGATCATGCAGCGACGGTCGCAGGATCGGCTCAACCCGGCGCTGCGGTGGCCGGTCGATGACTGACGTCTCGGATGATTTTTTGCGTGCCATCAGATCGCTCCTCCAGCGAGCGCGTCACGCATGATGCGCGCGACGTGGCGGGCTTCGCGACCTGTTCCATCCGCAATCTGGTGCCGGCACGAAAAACCGTCTGCGGCGATGATCGTATCCGAGGTCGAATTGCGCACCGCCGGCAATAACGAAAGCTCGCCCATTGCCATTGAGGTCTCATAGGTGTCAGCCGCGTAGCCGAATGCGCCGGCCATGCCGCAACAGCTGCTCTCGACGACCTCGACTTTCAGGCCCTCGATCAAGGCCAGCGCCTTCGCAACCGCCGGCATCACGTTGAATGACTTCTGATGGCAATGACCGTGCAGCAATACTTTTGCATTGTGTTTGGCGATCGGTCCCTTAATGCGATCGGCATCGATCTCCGCCGCAATGAAGTCCTCAAACAGGAACGCCAGCGGCGCGATGGCTGTGGTCTGAGCACCCGGCAGCAAACTCAGGAACTCGTCCTTCAGCGTGAACAGGCACGACGGCTCCAGCCCGATGATCGGTACGCCGCGTTCGACAAAGGGGTGCACCGCTTCGATGAACCGCTGTGCTTCTACGCGCGCTTCGTCAACAAGACCGGCTGATAGAAATGTGCGGCCGCAGCACACGCGACGTCCCGATTTCGAGTGGACTTGAGAGACGCGATATCCGAGTACCGTCAGCACATCGACCGCCGCGTGCAGATTTTCCGGCTCGAAGTTTGAGTTAAACGTGTCAGCGAAAATCGCGACTTCCCGGTTTTCTCCCTCACCCCGCAAAGTGGCGGGGAGAGGGGAAAGGTTAAACCCCTCCGCCCGCCACTGCGGCAGTTTCCGTTTCGCCGATACCGCCAGCAACCGCTCGCTCAAGTTAGCCAACCCCGGCACCGCATCGCGCAGGTTCATCAGCCACGACAAGCGCCGGGCATAAGGTGCGTAGCGCGGCAAATAGGCGATCAACTTATCTTTCCACGGTAGGGCACGCCGTTTGTTGGCTGCCGCCAGCACCTCGATTTTCATCTTCGCCATATCGACGCCGGTCGGACATTCGCGACGGCACGCCTTGCACGAAACGCACAACTTCATTGTTGCCAGCATCTCATCGGAGGCGAGTGCATCCGGTCCGAGCTGTCCCGACAGTGCGAGCCGCAATGTGTTGGCGCGGCCGCGGGTAACGTCGGCTTCGTTGCCGGTGACGCGGAAGCTCGGGCACATCACGTTCGAGACGTGCTTGCGGCATTCGCCGTTGTTGTTACACATCTCGACCGCGCCTTGGAATCCTTGAGCGCCGCCGGGATACGCCGGCCAATCGAGTGCTGGCGTTACCGTCGACACGCCATAGTCCGGCGAAAAACGAAACAACGAGCGATCGTTCATGCGGGGGGCACGGACGATCTTACCGGGGTTCATGATGCCGTCCGGATCGAACCGATCCTTCACTGCTTCGAATATCTCGACCGTTTTGCGGCCATACATCATCTCGTGAAACTCGGAACGCACCAGCCCATCACCGTGTTCGCCCGAGTGCGAGCCTTTGTATGCTTTGACCATCGCGAACGCTTCCTCGGCGATCGCGCGCATGGTGGCAGCATCCTTCTCCAGCTTGAGATTGAGCACGGGGCGCACGTGCAGGCAGCCAACGCTCGCGTGCGCATACCAGGTGCCGCGCGTGCCGTGCTTTTCGAATACGGCGGTCAGCCGCTCGGTGTAGTCGGCCAGATGTTCGAGGGGCACCGCGCAATCCTCGATGAACGAGACGGGCTTACCCTCAGATTTCATCGACATCATGATGTTGAGACCGGAAGTTCTAACGCTCCAGATCGCGGTTTGGCCGGCAGCGTCCGACACTTTCACGACGGACTTCGGTTGTCCAAGATCGCTCATCAATTCGTCGAGTTGGTCGAGCCGCCGCAAATTTTCCGCCTGATCGTCTTCGGCAAATTCGACAAGCAGCAACGCGTCGGGACGGCCTCGCACATACGCGTCCATGACAGGGCGGAACATCGCGATGTCGCCAGCCAGTTCGATCAGTGTGCGATCGACGACCTCGACCGCGACCGGACCGAGCTTGACGATATGTTGTGCTGCCTCCATTGCCGACCGGAATTTGGGAAAATGGCACACACCCAGCGCGCGATTTTTTGGTTGACCCGAAAGCTTCACTTTAATGCGTCGCGAGATCGCCAGCGTGCCTTCCGAGCCGCACAACAGCGTCGCGAGATTAAGCGGTTTATCGGACGGCAGAAGCGCGTCGATCAAGTAGCCACCAACGCGGCGTGAGACGTCAGGGAAGGCGCCGCGAATATGCTCGGCCTCGCGAACACCAAGCGCAAAAATATCGCGAGTGAGATCCCGCGCCGTATCTGGCATATTGCGCAGCAACTGGCCGGTTGGCATCGCCTCGAACCGCGCCTGCGCTCCATCGGCCAGCAGCGCGTCGATCGCCTCGACATTATCGCGCATGATGCCGTAGCGGATCGAGCGGGTGCCGCACGAGTTATTGCCGGTCATACCACCGATCGTGGCGCGGCTCGACGTTGAAACATCGACGGGGAAGAATAGGCCGGAGCCTTTGATTTGCCGGTTGAGTTCATCGAGCACGATGCCTGGTTCGACCCAGGCGGTGCGCGCTGTAAAATCCGTTTCGACGATGCGATTGAGATGCTTGGTGAAGTCGATAACCAGCGCTCGACCGACGGTTTGACCGGATTGCGACGTGCCACCACCGCGCGGCAACAACGGCACGCCAGCCTCGCGCGCAATCTGCGCCGCAGCGATAACATCGGCATCGGTCTTCGGCACCACCACGCCAAGCGGCTCGATCTGATAGATCGAAGCGTCGGTCGCATATCGCCCGCGCGAAAATGTATCAAACAGCACCTCGCCCTCGATTTCGGAAGCAAGACGTTTCGCAAGAGTGTGATCGATGCCGGCGTCGCGCGGCTTCACATGTATGTTCATAGCGCAGCCACTTCCTCATCGACGTGGATAACTTTTCGCTTGATTTAATTTTGCATTCAAAATTAAGATTGCGCAAGAATTCTTATGCTCGGCCCCTTTTGAGGCCGATGTCAGCCGGAGTGATACGATGTCAGCGACCAACCAGGCCCCACGCCGTGCCGGCCGGCACTTCCTGCAGATCCCCGGACCATCACCAGTGCCGGATCGCATTCTGCGGGCCATGGCGATGCCCGTGCTCGATCATCGCGGGCCGGAGTTCCAGAAGCTCGGCCAACGTGTGCTCGCTGGCATCAAGACGATCTTCAAGACGAAAAATCCGGTAATCATCTATCCAGCGTCCGGAACCGGCGCGTGGGAAGCGGCACTCGCCAACGTGCTGTCGCCGGGCGATCATGTGCTGATGTTCGAGACCGGACACTTCGCCTCCTTGTGGAAGTCGATGGCGACCAAGCTCGGCGTCACGGCAGAGTTCATCGCGTCGGATTGGCGCGCAGGCGTCGATGTCAATCAGATTGAATCCCGCCTCAAGGCCGACACCGCACACACGATCAAGGCGGTTTGCGTCGTCCACAATGAAACATCGACCGGTGCGACCTCGCGCATTGACGAAGTGCGCCAGGCGATCGACGCTGCAAAGCACCCCGCTCTGCTGATGGTGGACAGCATATCTGGGCTCGCCTCCGCCGACTATCGTCACGACGAATGGGGCGTCGATGTCACCGTGTCGGGCTCGCAAAAGGGTCTGATGCTACCGCCCGGCATCTCGTTCAACGCAATTTCGGATAAGGCGATCGCCGCCTCGAAGACCTCGACCCTGCCGAAGCTATTCTGGTCGTGGGAGGAAATGATCCCGCACAACAAGTTGGGCTTCTTCCCCTATACGCCATCAACCAACCTTCTCTACGGCTTGGCCGAAGCCATCGACATGCTGCACGAGGAAGGCCTACCCCGCGCGTTCGCCCGCCATGAGCGCCACGCCGAGGCGACGCGTCGCGCGGTCGCTGCATGGGGGCTCGAAAACCTGTGCACCAATCCGCATCACTTCTCGCCGGTTTTGACCGCTGTGCTGTTGCCTGATGGGCATAACGCCGACCAGTTCCGCAAAATTGTCCTCGACAATTTCGACATGTCGCTTGGCACCGGCCTGTCGAAGGTCGCCGGAAAGGTTTTCCGGATCGGCCACCTCGGCGACACCAATGATCTGACGATCCTGGGCACGCTCGCTGGCGTCGAAATGGGACTTGGTTTGGCGAAGATCCCGTACAAGCCGGCCGGCGTGCAGGCGGCGATGAAATATCTCGCGGAAACGGCCGTGCCGCATCCGAGTTGATGAATGCTCACGTCGGGTTTCATCACGCCACCCGTCGCCGGCCTGACCACATGTTGAGCATCAGCGCCGCGACGATGATTGCGCTGCCAATGAGACTTTGCGTGTTGGGGATTTCCCCCAGCACGAGCGCCGCACTGCTGAGGCCGAACACCGGAACGAGCAGTGCATAGGGTGCGATCGCCGCCGCATCGTAGTGCGCCAGCAGCCACGCCCAGATCGCCAGCGCCACCAGCGTGACCGGATAGGCCAGGTACAGAATCGCGGCGATCGATAGAAACTCAAGATTGCCTAGCGCGTGGCTGATCGTGGCCGGCCCTTCGAATATGAGCGAAAGTGCCAATAGTGGTGGCACCGATACGGCACTCGTCCATACGACAAAACTCAGCGGCTCAAATGTCCCGGCGCGCTTTGAAATCATATTGGCGACACCCCAGCTCGCCGCCGCCCCGACCATCAGGCCGAACGGCAGAAATCCGATCGCGCCAGATGCATTGCCCCACCCGATGACACCTAGGCCGGCCGCGGCCAACGCCAACGCCGCCCATTGCCTCGAGTGCGGGCGCTCCCCCGCCAATACGACGGCGAACGCCACGGTAAAAAATACCTGCGCCTGAAGCAGCACCGAGCCGGCGCCCGCGATCATGCCAAACTTAAAGGCGAAGAACAACAGGCTGAATTTGACCACACCGAACGCCAACCCATAGCCGATGATCAAATGCCAGGCGACGGCCGGTTTTGCGATGAAAAAGATTGCGGGTACGGCCGCAATCAGGAACCGCAACGTCAATAGGAGTAACGGGGGAACGTGCGCCACGCCCCACTTCATCACGACGAAATTGAAGCCCCATATGAGGGCCACCAAAGTGGCAAGTACGCCAGCCTTGAACGGCATATCACCTCACGCCCGCCGGGCCGTCGCCAACCACAATCCGGCGGCCACGAGTACTGCGCCGCTGATGCCTTCCATCGTCCGTTGCCAGCGTGCATCGAGCGCGTGTTTGGCACGAGCGAATATCACCGCATAGCAACAGTCGACGAGCCCAAGGGTTATGACAAACGCTACCGCCAAGACGGCCAACTGCGGCAGTGCAGCGCTGTTGGGATTGAGAAACTGCGGCAGGAACGCACCGAGAAAAAGCAACACCTTCGGGTTCGACAAGGCGACGAACACGCCCTGCACGTAATAGCGGCCTTTTGCATCGATGTTGGCGGCCGCTGCTGGCGCCGCCGAAGTGCGTAACGCCCACAACGCGCGGACCCCGAGCAAGATCAGATACAGTGCGCCGGCAAGACGGATGACGTCGAACCATGTCGCCATGAACACCATGACGGATGACAAGCCGAAGATCACGATCGTCAACAGGATGCTCAGCCCGGTGAGGCTGCCGGCGATCGTCAGCAGACCTGCGCGTAGCCCGTTACGGGTAACATTTGCGATCACGAGCGACATGGTCGGCCCAGGTGTAACCGCCAGCAGGAAGCTCGCGAAGTTGAAGGCCGCCAGGAGTTCGAGGGTCATGAGCGAAAATTCTCAAATTGCCAGGTGAGCCGAAGATGCGACGGCAATGCAATTGTGCTTTGCCGGCCTGAGATTGGCAACTCTCATCGAAGGACTGCTCAGGGTGGCAGAACGGATGCGGCAAAACGAAAATCAACCCCGCCGAGCTCTCGCCAGACGGGGTTGATGTACTATTGAAACGAAGAACGATCTTTAGGTTGCCTGCGGTTCGAGCCCAGCGCCCGGCTCTTCACGCGGTGGCCGCGTCTTGCCAGCTGTTGGCACTGCCGTACCGGTCGGGCCGCGACTGTCATCTGGATCGATGCGGACGATCGGGCGGCCTTCCATCAGCCCCTTGATCTCGTCGCCCGTCAACGTTTCAAACTCAAGCAACGCTTGAGCCACAGCCTCAAGCTGAGCGCGCTTGTCGGTCAGAATGCGACGCGCTTCTTCATAGGCGCCACTCACCAAGCGACGCACTTCGCTATCAATCTTCTGGGCGGTTGCTTCCGAAATATTCTGCTGACGGCCCATCGACATACCCAGGAAAACTTCCTCCTGGTTGTCGCCGTACATCACCGTGCCGAGATCGTCCGAATAACCCAAGCGCGTTACCATCGCGCGCGCGATTTGGGTTGCTTGCTGGATGTCGCTCGATGCACCCGAGGTGATGTTCTCTTTTCCGAACACCAACTCCTCGGCGATGCGGCCACCCATGGCGACCGTCAATTGCGAGGTATATTCGATGAACTTCATCGAATAGCGGTCGCCCTCGGGCAGGAACTTGACCATACCGAGCGCACGTCCGCGCGGAATGATTGTAGCTTTATGAACAGGGATACCCTTCGGCACAGTCATACCAACGACGGCGTGTCCAGCCTCGTGATACGCCGTCAATGTTTTTTCTTCCTCCGACATGATCATCGATTTGCGCTCAGCGCCCATCATGACCTTGTCCTTGGCATCTTCGAACTCTGCCATCGTGACGATACGCTTGTTCCGGCGCGCGGCAAGTAACGCAGCTTCGTTGACGATGTTGGCGAGATCGGCACCGGAGAACCCGGGCGTGCCACGTGCGAGGATGCGCGCATCGACGTCGGGCGCCAACGGCACCTTCTTCATGTGAACCTTGAGGATCTTCTCACGACCACCAACGTCCGGGTTCGGAACCGTGATCTGGCGGTCAAAGCGGCCTGGACGCAGCAACGCAGGATCGAGCACGTCCGGACGGTTGGTCGCGGCAATTATGATGATGCCTTCGTTCGCCTCGAAGCCGTCCATCTCGACCAGCAACTGGTTGAGCGTCTGCTCGCGCTCATCGTTGCCACCGCCGAGGCCGGCGCCACGATGACGGCCGACCGCGTCGATTTCGTCGATGAAGATGATGCAAGGCGCATTCTTCTTGGCCTGCTCGAACATGTCACGCACGCGGCTGGCGCCAACGCCGACGAACATTTCGACGAAGTCCGAACCCGAGATCGTGAAGAACGGCACGTTGGCTTCACCAGCAACTGCGCGGGCGATCAACGTCTTACCGGTACCGGGAGGACCGACGAGCAAGCAGCCGCGTGGAATACGGCCACCGAGGCGCTGGTACTTCTGCGGATCGCGCAGGAACTCGACAATTTCCTGAAGATCAGACTTGGCTTCATCGACGCCGGCGACATCGTCGAACATGACGCGACCGCTACGCTCGGTGAGAAGCTTAGCCTTCGATTTGCCGAAGCCCATGGCGCGGCCGGAACCCGACTGCATCTGGCGCATGAAGAACACCCACACGGCGATCAACAGCAGCATCGGGAACCAAGAAACCAGCACGCTCAGCAATGGCGAGGAATCCTCGTCCGCCGGGCGAGCCTGGATCTTAATATTCTTCTGGCGCAACCGTTCGACCAGCCCTGGATCTTCCGGCGCATAGGTGGTGAAGGCCGTCGCGTTCTCGACGAACTTGCCGGAGATGCGGTTGCCTTGGATCAGCACCTCGGAGATGCCGCGCTGTTCGATCGCGGTCAGGAACTCGGAGTAAGGAATGTCGTTGCGACCGCGACTTTGGGTCGGGTTCTGGAACAGATTGAACAACGCGACCAGGAGGAGGGCAATGAACACCCAGATCGCGAAGTTACGAAAATTCGAATTCATCGTGTTCCCTTCTCGGAGCCTGGTTTCGAACGGAGGCCAAGCCCGTTGATCGTGATGTCGCGCGCTGCACATGCAGGCGCATCCGATCTGCATGGAAAGATAGGCGTCTGCATGATGTTTGCCAAGTTCATCGGTCGATATCGCCTAAGCATTTTGCGCTTATCTTTACCTGTTGCCACGGAAGTAGTGGTTAAATCGTTTCCAACGGCAGCATTTCGTCCATCTGCCACCGGACACGGCGGGCATGTTGCAGCGGCCACTGGCAAACGATATGCGCATGATCGGGCGGACGCAGGAGACGCAAATTCGGGGTCTCATCCAGCCGGTACGCGGGCAAGCCGGCCAAGCTGCGGCGCGGCAATTTGGCATCTGACGGGCCGGCGGCCGTCGCGCCAAACGGCGCAATCTCGATCGGTCCGGGAGCGGCTTGCGCCACACTGATGTAAAAGCGCCGATCCCAGAAAATACCCTCGCCCGGTGCGACCTTTATGGTTGGCAACGGCTCTCGCGAAAACTCACGGAAAACGCGAATTCGTCGCGCTTTTTCGTTGTCCGCGATCTCGACAAGGCAACCGCCGAGTGTCACCCCACTACTGGATTGCATGGTTTGTGAACAGATGCGATCCGCCAGCGTTTCGATCTGAGACAGTTGGGCTGGCGGCGCGGCACCTCCAAAAACATCCAAAATGGGGCTGATGAGACGTACCAAGTCGGGTGCCAGCCATTGCGTGCCGTGAGCCAGCGACAGCTCACCGAATGCACCCTCGTGATCGTCGGTAACCGTCGCGGCCAAGATTCGGGTGCGATCCTGCAACGCCAGCCGCTCTGCCCGCATGCGCCGCGCCGTGCGGCTCAAGGCTTCCGATGTCAGCCCCAACGCCGCCAAGGATGCAGCCGATTGGCGCAGCCGGATACGCTCGAAGCGAACATCTTCATTGCTCGGATCTTCGCACCACGGCAGACCTAACCGGCGCAAGTGAGCCTGCAGACGCTGCTTGGACACATCGAGAAACGGGCGATGCAGATCAACCGGAAGCTCTCGCACTGGATGGCCAAGCGCGACGACGACCCGCCGCTCGCGTGGCCGCATGGCGCTCAAGCCGTCGATTCCGCTGCCGCGCGCCAACCTCATCAGTAGCGTTTCGGCCTGATCCTCTTGGATATGAGCCAACGCGAGATCACGTGGCGGAACCGCGTGCGCGACCCGGTCCAGCGTCAAATCATAGCGTGCCTGCCGCGCCGCAGCTTGCAGCCCCGACGACGGCTTGGGCCCGCTCCACACCAACGTCTCATGATCGAAGCCCAGGCTGCGCGCTTGTTCGGCAACGAACCGCGCTTCGGCCGCAGCGCCGGACCGCAGCCCATGATCCACTGTCAGAATGAGAGGCGGCGGTAGAACCGCGCCCGCACCGGCACGATACCAATCGGCGATCAGGTGCATCAGTGCCATGCTGTCAGCACCGCCCGATACGGCTAACGCAAATGGGCGCGTAAAACCTGTAAAAAGGCGGTCCAACTCGGCGATCGCAAAAGGCACATCGGAACCCAGTGGTGCTGAACCGGACACCGCGTCAGCCAGCGCAACCTAGGCGTCGTCGTTCGCTGTCGGCGCGCGCCTTGATGTTTTGTGCGGCTGTCGGGAAACGCGAGCTCAATTCGCTGTATGACGTACAGGCGGCTTCCTTCTGGCCTAAGCGGTCGAGCGACATCGCGAGCTTCAGCAAACTATCCGGCGCTTTGGCGCTGCGCGCGTAGGTCTGATATCCCTTCAAAAACGCTCCGGCGGCCTGCTTGTACTGGCCGCGCACAAAGAACGATTCACCAAGCCAATATTGAGCATTGCCGGCCAGCGCATCATTCGGATGGCGCGTGAGGAAGTCGTCGAATGCGGTCTCGGCGGCACCGTAATTCTGCTGCAGCAGATAGCCGTATGCGGTCTCATACAATTGCTTGGGATTACCCGCATCACCACCTGGGCTAGCTGGGATCGCAGCAGGTGTCGGGCGTTGTATATCATCACCGATGATCTTACCAATCTGATCGCCACCGTTGGCACTGGAGCTGCCGCCTGGCGATACCGTGGTCGACCCGAACCCGGATGATGGAGCCGCCGGACGGATCACTGGTGGCGGGCCGCCGGCGACGCGCGTATCGGTGCTATCGGGCCCCGCACTGCGGCGGCTGTTGAGGGTACGGACTTGGTCGCTCAACTGCTCGACTTGCCCAACCAGCGCGCGCAGTTGGATCTCCAAACCATCGACCCGCGATGCAGTGCCGGCAGAATCGCCACCACCGGATGCGAAGGATGCAGGTGGGCGGTAGGCCCCGGGCGCTGCTCCCGCTCCGTTGGTCCGAGCGAGCGATTCCAGCGTACCGATTGTCACCTGCAAATCGACGAGCTGTTCTTCCAGCTGCTCGACACGCGAACGAAGCGGATTGTCGCTTCCGCCCTTGGCCGCAGCAGGTGCAGGTTCGCTCGTCGAAGCGGCCGGCGCCGAGGGGCCCTTCGACTTGGTTTGGGATTTCGGCGGCGTCGATTGAGCCTGCCCGAAGGGCGCCGTTTGTTGCGCCGATACCGGCACCACAAATAAGCCGGCAACGCTCAAGCACAACGGCATCGACAGCAAAACGTGCAATCGCATTTGACGTCCTTCCAAGACGGTCTGCTAGCTGTCAGCCGTCTATCGATCCTGGTTCGCGCGACCAGCAGCGCAGCAACGCCCACATGAAACTGGTGACGAGGCACTTACCGGCGCTCTTGAGCATTTCTGTGTCACACAAATGTGTATCACGCAGAGTGGCCACGCGCGATGTTTACGAAACGCAGGCTTGGGGGTTTCGCCGCCGCCCGTCAACGGGTTGGCAGCTGCGCGGCAGTGAGATTGTCGACCACTGTTGTAGTGCGGCGGTTTTGACTGGAGCAGGTATGATCCTCACAGTCGGCCACCCGCCGCTCTGCGCCATAGGCCACTGCCCGGATGCGCTCCGGCGCGACGCCATCCTCGATCAATCGAGCGCGAACGACTTGCGCCCGTGCAGCCGACAGCGCCTTGAGGTCCGCAGTAGACCCCGGTTCATCCGCATGACCTTCAATTACTGCGGTGCGATCCGCGTGCCGCTTCAGCCACTCCGCCTGTTGCGCCAATGCCTTCCGCGCGCGCGCTCCCAGATCGGCGCTACCTTCCGCGAAAAACACGAGATCACCAGCTGTCGAGCGAAAGTCATCTTGAGCAGACTTTGAGAAACCCGCTGCCGGTTTCACAGTGGTCCGCCATGGATTGACAGTCGGCAGAACCACCGTCGTCTCAATTGGCGGTGCGCCAAGACGACCGATCTGGCCACTTACGGGTTGCGCCGATTGTTGTCGTCCGAAAGAGTTCGCGTTGTAGATCGCCGCAAGTTCAGCCCGCGCCGCTGTCGCGCTGTCCGATTCAGGAAACTGGGCGACGAGCTGCTCGAGTTGCCGCTGAGCGGAATGAATATCACCAGCTCGTGCGGCAGATAATGCTGATTGGTACTGCCGGCCGGCCGCGTCAGGTTCGGCTCGAGGCGCTGCCGAAGCAGCTGGAACGCCAACCGTTGACACGCCAATCAGGACTTCGCGCGGGCTGGCCTGGAGCTCGGAAAATGATGCCGCGATGCCAACGATCGATACGGCGAGAGTGAAAGTCCTAGTGCGCCCGAATGACATGCGCGGTACCCCAAACGAACAAACCCAGCGTCGGCCATACTTGGCCTCAACTGGGGCAGAACTTTGGTGATTCGAGGCGCAATGAGCCTAAAACGCGCCTAAATTATCGACGCGGAGGAGCAGCGTCAGCCGTGCGGTTGTTCAAGACAGTCTGCGCACGCCTGTTCTGCGACCAGCACGAAATGTCATTGCAAACCGCAACCGGGCGTTCCTTACCGAACGAGATCGTGCGGATGCGTTGACCGTTGACACCGTTGCGGCTGAGGAATTCACGAACCGACTGGGCGCGCTTGGCTCCAAGTGCGATATTGTATTCGCGGGTGCCGCGTTCGTCGGCGTGGCCTTCGATCGTGATCGAGTACTGCGCGTACTGCTGAAGCCAACGTGCCTGGCCGGTCAGCGTCTGTTGCGCTTCAGGCGTAAGGTCGGTCTGGTCGGTCGAGAAGTAGACGATGTCACCGACGTTCTGCGCAAAGTCACGTTGCGAGCCGGGCGTCGCGCTGCCCTTGCCACCGGGGCCAAGTTGAGCACTGTCCGGCGTCAATTCTTTGTTGGCGCACGCAGCAAGCGAGGCCATCACCACCAGTGCCGCTGCCGCTCGGGCCAAACGTGACCACCGGTTTGAGACTTCCATCACCAATTCCTTCCCTGCAACGCCTTCGACGAGCGCCCAGTCATCGGGCCAACGGTCGACGCGAACAAACAACGACAAAGTAGTAGTATCGGTTGTTCGGTAGCGTGCTGATTGTACAAAAATATGGCCGAAACGTTCCAAAATGCGGCCATCCACCAGCATGTCAGAATAAACCGTCGCTGCGCGATTCGCTGCGGCCGATCCGGTTTTACCCACAAGTATCTAAGTCACCGTCAGCGACGGTCACTTCACTAGTCGTCAGCGCGAGCACAACAGAAGAAGGCCGATCTGCCAGTGCGCGATGCGCTGGCAAGTCGGCCTTCGAGATCTATCCGATAGCAAAGAGGAGCTAAAGGATACGCAAATTACTGAGCAACCGACGAAACGACGGCCGTATCAGCGCCGAGCTTCATTGGTGTGTGAGCTACTTCTTTGCGGCACGCGCCAAGTGCGACGGCTGCAATTACAGTGGCAAGAATGATAGCGCCCTTCATTGTATTCTCTCCTATGCTGTCCCTGGCCTTACCGAACTTCGATCAGCGAACGACCTTGCGGTCGCAACCCCTAGCGAATCTCTGCAGGCTGTTCGGCTGTTGCCACGTAATGAGGTACTGGTGTGGCGAGTTCAGATCAAGCTTCGCAGTCAACAGGTGTCTGTTTTCCAACAGGCTTGATGCGTAAATACCACGCAGTGGTTTTTGGTTCCCAGCCCTGTTCGACGCTAGCGTCCATGCACTCGAGAGCTTGAAATTACGCAACAAAACGCCCCAGGCTGATCGGGTCTGGGCATGCTGAACAGTGTTGACGATTTTGTTTAACAAGTGGTGAACAAGCACTGCGCGACTTGTGGGAGACCTGTGGGCAGCAGGTTGGACTCGACTAGAGGCGAACCGATTGCAGAATCACGTCAGCAGCGGTGACCAGGCCGGGTCCGAACCGAACCCGGGAGTTGGCACCTGGCGCTCGTTGTAGCCAGTGATGTCGACTGAGAATAGCTTCGGGCCACCGTTGGCGCCCTGGCTCTCACGGAAGAACATCAGCACGCGGCCGTTCGGCGCCCAGGTTGGGCCCTCGTTGTGATAGCCCTCGGTCAGGATGCGTTCGCCTGAGCCGTCCGGCTTCATGACGCCGATCAGGAAGCCGCCAGATGCTTGCTTGGTGAAGGCGATGTAGTCGCCGCGCGGTGACCAGACCGGCGTCGAGTAGCGCCCGTCCCCCCGGCTCAAACGACGAATGCCGGCCGGCCCCATTACGTACAGCTGCTGATTGCCGTCACGGTCTGACTCGAATGCAATTTCGCGACCGTCCGGCGAGAACGATGGTCCGGTGTTGATACCGGCGCCCTGGGTGAGGTTGCGCACCTGCTTCGAGCGCAGATCCAGCTCGACGAGACCCGTATCGCCGCCATTGCCGAGGCTCATGACCAACCGCTGACCATCCGGCGAGAAGCGCGGCGCGAAGGTCATGCCTTGGAAATTTCCCACCGCTTCGCGCTGACCGGTGTCGATATTCATCAGCATGACGCGCGGCAGGTCGCCAACGTACTGCAGGAACGTTATTTCCTGGGTGGTCGGCGAGAATCGCGGCGTCAGCACCAACTCGCGGCCCTGACTGAGCAGCCGGACGTTGGCGCCGTCCTGATCCATGATCGCGAGCCGCTTGAGACGCTTATCTTTCGGGCCGCTCTCATCGATGTAGACGATACGCGTATCGAAGTAGCGTGCGCCGCCGGTGAGCTTCTCGTAGGCGATGTCGGCCACCTGATGGGCAATGCGCCGCCAACTCTGCGGTGTCGCCGTCAGTCGCTTGCCGTCGAGCGGCTTGTTGGTAACGACGTCCCACACCCGCATTTCAACTTGTATCCGCCCGTCCGGCGCCAGCCCCGCTTGACCGACGATCAAGGCATCCGCCCCGACCGAGCGCCAATTGGCAAAGTTGGGGGCCACTTGAACGTTCTGCACCCGCTCGATGAATGCTGCACGATCAATCGGCTCGAACAGGCCGCTGTTACCCAGGTCGGCTGCAACCACGTTGGCGATGTCGGCGCCGAGCTTCGGGTCGGCACTCAGAAACTCTGGAATGGCGATCGGGATCGGCCGGATCTGGCCCTTCTGCTGCTCGCCCGAAACCTGGGCGAAAGCGCTTCGATCGGCGAATGCGGTGGCGGCCAAACCCATGCCGACGCCTGCCAACACTGATCGGCGGTCGGTTCGGAATTCGAACATCGGTTTGGCTTTCATCTTAGATGACCTCGGTCTCGACTTTATATCAAAGCGCTTGGTTCGGGTTGAACTTCCACGTGATCTCGCGCCACATCGCATACTGGTCGGCCGGCAATTGGAACGGTGCACAGGTTTGCACAGCCCGCAATGCGGCCCGTTCGGCTTGGTCGGACAACGGATTGCTCTTATCCGTTTGCGTCACTCTGGGTTCGCCCTGAAGCGTGCCGTCGGGATTTAAGTTCCATTTCAACGTCACCACGGGCGCCGTGACACCACCGCCAGCCAGCGGTTTATTCCAGCATTGCTCGAACGCCGAATTCAAGATCGCAACGATCATCTGCTCGGCGCGCGCCTTGTTGACGTTATCGGTTCCAGTCTTGGTGCCAGCCGTCGGCCCCTTCGCGGTCGTCGGCTTTGACGGTGGCGCTTCCGCACCCGCTGCCGCCGACGGTTGATCTGGCACCTTGTTCAACAAATCCGCCATTTGCTGATCGAACGACTTGCTCTTGCGCGTCAGCTCCGCCGCCTTCTTTCGCTCGGCGTCTTCCTTCTTTTTCTTATCATCGGCGAGCTTTTTCTTGGCGAGATCGTCGGCGCGCTTCTTCTCGTCGGCCTTCTTCTTGTCCTCAACCTTTTTCAATTCCTCGAGCTTCTTTAACTCGTCGGCCTTGCGCAGCTCTTCGGTTTTCTTCTTCAGCTCGTCATCGAGCCGTTGCAACTCGGCGAGTTTATCGTCGATCTTCTTTTGCTCTTCCGGCGTCGGCCCATCCGGTACCGGCGGAGGTGGCGGCGCTTTCTCGATCAGCGCGGCGATCTGGTCAGGCTTCGGCGGCTCCGGCGGCGGCGGCGGCTCAACCTTGACCGGCTCCGGTGGCGGGGGTGGCGGTGTTTCGACCTTCACCGGTTCAGGTGGTGGAGGCGGCGGCTCTGCGGCAGCCGGTGGTGGCGGCTCGACCGCGCGAATGGGCTTGGGCTTCGGCGCGTCCTTAGGTGACGGCGCCTTGCCGGCGCTCTGGGCGGCTTCCTCGAGCTTCGAGAGGCTGTCGCCCTTCTTCTGCCGGGTCTCCAGGTCGAGCTGCGAAATGATCGACACTTCGACGGGAATTTCATCGGGCAATTTCAAGGGCTGAGCCGAGCTGAAGCCGATCAGCGCCCATCCAAGGAGGCCAACATGCATCAGGACCGACAGGACCAGCCCGAACGGCACTTAATTCAGCCTCCCGATTCAGTTTCTGTGACCAGCGACAACTTGCGGAAGCCCGCTTCCTTGATCCGCGACATCACCTTGGCGACCGTGCCGTAGTCGACCGTCCGGTCGCCGCGAACAAAGATCGCCTCGTCATTGGCACCGTCACCGCCGCGCGCCTTCATGATCGCCTGGAGCTTTGCGCCGAGTTCATCGATCTTGATCGTGTCCTTGTCCTGTTGACCGAGATAAATCCGGCCGTCCTTGGCAATCGACACCACAACTGGTTCTTTATTTTGACTATCCAGTTGTTTGCCCTTGGCCTGCGGCAGATCGAGCGGCACGCCACCGGTCATCAACGGGGCCGCGACCATGAAAATGATCAGCAGCACAAGCATGACGTCGACGAACGGGGTGACGTTGATCTCGCTCATCGGCGCATGACGTTTGGTGCGCCGTTTGCGCCCGCCACCGCCTGCAGCTTTGATACTAGCGCCCATGATCCATCAGCTCCTGACGTCGATTTGCCGCGAAACGATGGCCGAAAACTCGTCGGCAAACGCTTCCAGGCGCTGACCTAACCGCGAGGCGTCAGCCGAGAATTTGTTATAGAAAACAACGGCCGGTATGGCAGCGACCAGACCAATCGCGGTGGCAAATAGCGCTTCGGCAATGCCGGGCGCGACGACCGCCAAACTGGTGTTCTTCGACTGCGCGATCGATTGGAAGCTCGTCATGATGCCCCACACGGTTCCGAACAGGCCAACAAAGGGGGCCGTGGAACCAACGGTCGCCAGGAACAATAACCGGCGCTCCAAGCGCTCCATTTCGCGACTGATGGTTACGTCCATGACTTTTTCGACGCGCATCTGAATGCCACCCAGCGCCCGGATATTACCCTCGACGGAGCGCTTCCACTCGCGCATCGCTGCAACGAACAGCGCGGCCATCGCGATCGAATTCGTTCGCGCGAGCCCGGTGTATAGTTCTTCCAGCGACTGCCCGGACCAGAATAATTGCTCGAACTTGTCGGCTTCGGAACGCGCCCGCCGGAACGATACGAGTTTTTCGACGATGATCGCCCACGACCAGACCGACGCCAGCAACAATCCGATCATCACGACTTTGACGACGATGTGCGCGGACAAGAACAAATCGAGGAACGCCGTGCTGCAGACGCCGCTCGTGCCCTTCAAGCCTTCAACCATATCCCCACCCGCGCTTTCGCGTTCCCATTCAATCGACTAAGCGTGACGCATCTCGACACATACGCGCAATTACGCCGGGACATTCCTGTCCCGGCCGCGAATGACCTTGGCGAGATTCGGCACTTATCACAGCCTGCTTCTTACAGGTCGTGTCGCGAGGCAATATGACGGAAAGACGACTCTCTTGCGCCCAAAGGTCAGGGAATTGCCGTCTTTTCAACAGGTGTGTAGGTCTCGCGCGCACTCATGTACAGCTTGTTTGCGGCAAGTTGCACCGCCGCCGCATTCGTCGGATACCTAATTGGCAATACGCTTTCAAGGAGACAATTGCCCGTCATGAGCGAAGGCAGAATTGAAGTCATTTTCACACCGGCAATGATCGCCGGCCGGATCGAAGTGCTGGCGCGCGAAATTGCCGCCAGCAAGGTGGATTCGTTACTCGTGATTGCCATCCTGAAGGGCAGTTTCGTGTTCGCCGCCGACCTAATCCGGGCGTTACACCGCGCGGGATTGGCGCCCGAAGTCGATTTCATGACGCTATCGAGCTATCGCAAGAGCACTCGATCATCGGGCGTGGTCGACATTTTGCGCGATATCGAAAGTGACGTGGCGGGCCGCAACGTATTGTTAGTAGACGACATTTTGGAATCCGGTCGCACGCTGGCATTCGCCAAGGACTTGGTCGCCGCGCGGGGTGCTGCCCGCATCATGACGTGCGTGCTGCTCGACAAGGGAAACACGCGCGCTGTCAACGTCACGGCCGACTTCAAGGCGTTCGATTGCCCTGAGGTATTCGTCGTGGGATATGGCATGGATGTTGGCCACCGGTACCGCGAGTTGCCGTTCGTCGGACAAGTCGTGCATGATTGAATCACTTTAACCTGCAGGGGAATGCCATGGCTCGCGTGCTTCTGGCTGACGACGATGCCGCGATGCGCGATATGGTGCGCCGATCGCTGGGCGCGGATGGACACACCGTGACGGTTGCCAATGACGGCCAGGATGCGCTGGACCAGATGCACGGCGCTGATCAGCCATTCGATATCCTCGTCACGGACGTGCAAATGCCAGCGGTCGACGGAATTTCGTTGGCAACTCAGATGCTCGAACTGCATCCGGGTTTGAAAATCGTCCTCATGTCGGGATTGCAAAGTGAGATGGCGCGCGCCAACAGCTTGAAAGCGCAAGGCGCGCAGTTCATCTCGAAGCCCTTCACGCTCGAGCAGATCCGCAGTGTCGTGCGATCGGCCCTTGGCTGAGCGTTCGGCCGTGAAGTGCTGCTAACCGGCCAGTAGATGGCCGGGCCTGGTGTCAGGCAACGCACGCGCCCGCTGCGCCGTTCCCAAAACGATGTCGATCGAACTCGCGAGCTGCTGCAGCTCGCCGATCGATGAGCCGTATTTCTCGTGAACCATTCGGGCCGCACCTTCGCCTGGATGCAGGACGGCACGTTGAATCGCGGTCGAATGTGAAATCGGGGCCGGGATCGCATTGAGCCCCGGAATTCCTCGCTGAATCGTATCGAGCAATAATTGCTGGGCAGGATTTGAGCGCATGAACATCGTCATCAGCACATAAATCGGTCGAGTTATGGCGTCTTTGACGCCCACATCCGACTCGATAACGATACGCAAAAAATCGACCAGCGCGTTGATCGAGTTTCGCTCCAGCATCGTCGGCGACAGAACGATTGAACTCAGACGCAGCGCGGCCAGCGACGTCGGCGAAATACCCGCCGCACAATCGAACAAAATCACGTCGTAGTATTCAGTCAATCGCTGAAAATCGGGTTGCATCACCTTCGCCAATTCTTGATCGGCCCGTTGGCCGCCAAAATGCGTGCGAAGTGCAGTATCGGTCAGCCGGTACTCGTTCAGCGATTGTGGATGCGATGGCACGAGGTCGACCCGGCGGCCATCGCGCGCGTTACGAAGTTCGGCAATGTCGCTGACCCTGGGCACGATGTAATATGGCAACGCGCCTTGCTGACCGGCAATGTAGCCACGGACGAGATCCATCGCCGTCCGCCGTTCGCTGGCGGCAGCGTCGAGCGCCACTTGGCTCATCATCATGCGACTGAGCATGCCTTGCGAATCAAGATCGAGCACAAGCACGCGCCGACCATGAAAAAGGGCGAGCCCCTCCGCGATCATCATCGTACTCGTCGATTTGCCAACGCCCCCTTTGTGGTTGGCTATGGCGACAATCATCGGCAAAGGTGTTGCTCAGCTCCGTGACTGGCATGGCCGGAAGGCACATCAGTCGTGATCCTGTATCACGGCGCGGCAGTGGACAGAGAGCTTTCGTGTAATCGGGCTGTGGAAATTGTTTTATATTTTGCGGCGGTATTGCGAGTTGAATAATCCTATGTTCTCTGTGCCGTTGACTGGGATGGAGTAGCAGAATTTGATCTACGAGCGCCCGATCCCGCTGAAGGGGGATGTTCTGAAGCAGCGGATATTTTCACCGCTCGCCTATCCAAACGTGCGCAACGCCAATGTGATTGCCATCACCGCGCACGAAGCACCACGCTATGCCCCGCATTTTCCGATTGCTTGGGCAAAGCGTGAGCACCGTTTTGAACTCGCCGTTATCCGATCGTTGCTGTCCGATGGCCGTGGTCATCCGGATGCAAGTCAAGCTGCTCTGCCCTTCTTACCGGCGCTCTGCCGTGCGTATCCCTTCATGTATGAGCCGGTTGCAGGCGCAAGCGATGGCAAAAGCAAAGTTCTGACAGGCCGTCGTTCGAACTATTTTGACGCAGCCGTCGCCGATGCGCCAACCGATATCGGTGCACCAATTTGCTTCGCCGACGGCCGGCCGACGAAAGCGACGGCACAGCGCGTAGCACTCCTCGATTCGGCGGCGCCATTGTTCGCCGCCACCGCTGCAATCGCGGTTGATCTGGCCGCACAGGACCTGTTCGAAGCCTGGCCCTTGCGGTTCGAGAACATCGAGGGACACACCCTCGACGTGTCTGATTTGTGGATCGTCAAGCAGGATGCGGTTCTAACAGGAGCGCTGGCGCCCGTAATGCGCACCCACGGGTTGATCGCCGCGGACCTCATCGGCTTGCATCGGATTTCATTGTTTCGCGCAGGCATCTTGCTCGCCAATGCCAAGACCGCTTTGAAGTCTGGCCCGACGCGTGCCGATGATGCACAACTGCCGGCCATTGCTGGAACGGATGCCCCGAGATGATCACGTACATGCCGCTCAGCCAATGGCCGGCGCCGCTGGTCCCCATGCATCCGCCGTTCAGCCATCTAGATGCGATTTTATGGCTGCCGTTGAGTGACGGCGAGCTGATGCTGGCAGCCCACTACTATCCGCTTGCCGTTCGCCTCGATGGGGCGGCACCGGTAATCGGCGCATTGATCCGTCGCTCGATGATGGTACGAAGCCTGATTGGCCCTAACGGCCGATGGTCGGGCGCCTACACACCCATTTCGCTCCGTTGTTTTCCGATGCGGATGTCAGGCGAACTGACCAGTGATCCACTGGCCGACCTCGAAATCGCCCGGATTGCACCGGGACCCGTCAAACCAGCGGGCTTCAAGCTCAAAGATGAAGCCGGGCAACCATCGAAAGAACTGCTTTCGCTCTACGAGGGGCTGCAAGCGCTGCGTCAGGGCCAGGACCGGTTGGCCGCGGCATTGGACCTGCTGCTGGTCGCCAATGTTCTCGTGCCTATAAATGATCCGGAAGCCGTTGCCGGATCGCCGGCATTTTACACCGTCGATCGGCAACGCTTCAGCCGCGCCTCGAACCACACGCTTGAAGCGATGACACGGCACGCTTTCACCAGCATCGACCTCGTCACCGTGCTGACGTTCTCGCAAGCCCAGCTACGCCCCGATCTTCGTCCGCGCCCGGAGGTCGTGACGGCGGCAATCAATGCACCGGTGTCGAGCGAACAGTCTTATGGATTCGAGGCTATTCTGCCGTGGCTCGATACCAGCGAATTGTTTCCAGTCGCTTGGGCCGCCGACCCGGCCGCCTGGGCAGCTGGCGCACCGACAAAGGCTTCCGCGGAAGTCGCAACCGGCAATTAACGCTCGCGCAGTGCCGCCGCCAGCCGGTTGAACATTGGCGAGAATAGGAATTGCAGCACTGTGCGCTCGCCGGTTGGCACGATGACTTCCGTGGTCATGCCGGCGACGAGCTTCTCGCTTATTTCTGTAGGCAACGAGGCGCGATCAGCTTCGATTTCCATAGCGTAGTACGGTTGCCGATTGACCTCGTCCAACAACGTATCGCGTGAAATCGATCGCACCTCGCCGCGCATGATTTCGCTCTGGAACCGCTGGAACTGCGGCATGCGAACCTCGACCGGCAACCCTGGACGCAGGCGGTCGATATCAACTGGCGATACCCTGGCACGCACGACGAGCTTGGCGGAGGCTGGCACCACATCGACCACCGGATCACCCGGCTTTACGACGCCGCCGATCGTGAAAATGCGAAGCTGCTGCACCTGCCCGCTCACCGGCGCGATGATGTCGATCCGTTTCAAGGTGTCGCGCGCAAGTATCAACTGCTGGGAAACATCGCTCAACGTCTTGCGCACATCGGGGATCGCACTCGCGGCCTCCTGACTATACTCCTGACGCAGCTGCTTTTGTTTGGTTTCGATTTCGCCCACGCGTTCACGCGATCGCGACAGATCGATGTCCGCTTTAGCCGACGCGCCTTGCAGCTGTTGTTCTTGACGTTCAAGTGTCAACACGCGCGGCAACGGCACCAAGCCCTGCGCCAACAACCGGCGCAAAGGCGGCAGCTCCTTAGCGATCGATGCCAGTTGCTGCTCAGCCGTCTGCTTGTCCGACTGTGCCTGCTTCATGTCCTTTCGAGCCTGCTCGATTTGGCTCTCGATCACGGATGTGGCGCTGAGGTAGGTGCTCCGGCGGCTGTCAAATTGCCTTTGATTGTCGAGCTTTGCCGAACGCACCATTGGATCGTCGGCAAGGGCGTTGACTTCGGGGGGATAAACAAGGCTTTCGCGCAAATTCATCTGCGCTTGCAGACGCGATTCAAGGGCGAGTGCGATCGCCTGCTGTTTGCGATAAAGTTCTTCGCTTGCCGCACTTCGCGTCGGGTCGAGCCGCAAGATGACATCGCCTTGCTTCACGAGATCGCCATCCCGCACCAGAATTTCGCTGACGATGCCGCCTTCGAGATGCTGCACAGTCTTGCGGTTAGCCTCGATCGAGATCGCACCTGGCGCGACGACGGCACTGTCGATACGGGCAAATGCCGCGCACACAGTCAATACCGCGAGCGTGCCGAATATCACGCCGTAGCCACGCCGAACGGTGGTCCTGTAGTCGGCTGACGGCACTGGAGCGGTTGCAATTACAACGTCGTCACTGCGCGCTATCATCGCGTGCGCCTCGCATCAGTTAGCAATGGTCCTGAAGTCTCGACCACGGTCAGCGCCGGCGAACGAAGCTTGGACAATCGGTCAACGACTTGGCCACGCGGTCCGAACGCTTGCACCGTGCCGGCATTCAGCACCAGAACGTCATCGCAATACGACAGCAAACTGAGTTTGTGGGTGATGACGACAACGACACTGCCATTCTGTTTCAAGCGCTCGAGCGCCAAGCCGAGGGCTTGTTCACCTGCGGCGTCGAGACTGGAACTCGGCTCGTCAAGAATGACGAGATGCGGAGTATCGTAGACGGCACGAGCCAGCGCAATCCTCTGCCGTTGCCCGCCAGAAAGCACGTGACCGCCGGCGCCCCCAACCAGCGTATTGAAGCCCAGCGGCAGTTCCTTGATCAGATCATTTACGCCAGCGAGCGCGGCCGCCTCGATCAGTTTATCCGACTGGGTTGTGACAGCTTCATCGAACCGCGAGATGTTGTCGGCAATGGTGCCTGGCAAGAGCTCGATGTCCTGCGGCATGTAGCCCATGTACTGGCCGAGATCATCTTCGTTCCAGTGCGCCATTTCGTGATCGCCAATCGAAATGCTGCCACGACGAGGTTGCCAGCGGCCGACCAGGAACCGCGCCAAACAGGATTTGCCCGCGCCGCTCGACCCGATCACGCCCAACACCCGTCCGGCCGGGACGTTGAATGAAACGTCATTGATGACGATCTTGTCGGAGTCAGGTGCGGCACCGATGATACGCGACACGTCCAGCGCGCCGGTCGGCCGGGGCAGTGTAATGTTGCGGGCTTTGTCGCTGGCCCGGCGTAGCACTTCGTCCAGGCGATCGATCGATGAGCGAAAATTGGCAAAGCTGCGCCAGCTGGATATGACCTGATCGATCGGACCTAGGCCGCGCATCATCACGATCATCGCAACCATCAGGGTCGCGAGACTAACCTCGTTGCGCAGGAAGAGATACGCACCAACGGCGTAGATGATGATGGGCTGCGAATTGCGCAGGCAACGGTTGATCGCCTGAATCACGTGGCTTCTATTGTTGGCAACGGATTGCCAGCCGAGCGCCGCGTGATGCATGCGATACCAGACTTGTTTGACACGCGGCAACATGCCGAGCGCCACGACCGGTTCCGTATTCCGGAAAATCGCGCCGCCAAACTCGTTTGCCTTCATCATGCACTGGGCCGAGCTGCGGCTGCTATCGGCGACGAGGAACTGGTTCAGCACCGTCAGAAATACCGAGAACAAAATCATGATGATCGCAAGCACACCCAGGACAGGATGCGCCAAGAACATCACGACAATGAATATTGGCGACCAGAAAGCATCGAACGTTGCGCCGACGATCGGTCCGCCGAGAAAATCTCGCACGCTGTTGATGTCGTTAAGCGGCTGAGCAGACGCGCCACTCGTTGGATTGTTGCGTTGCCGGTTCAAGGCGTCGAACACGACCGCGGTCAACTTCGCATCGATCGCCACCCCCACGCGCTGTAGTGTTCGAGCGCGCAGGTAGTCGAGTGCTGCGTACATCACCATGATGACCATTGCGATCGCGGTGAGCACCCACAGCGTCGCTTCATTCCGGCTCAGCGCTACGCGATCCATGATCTGCTGCGTGAAAAGCGGTGACACCAGATACATGATCGGACCGAACAGACTGAAGCCGAACATGGTTAGATAAACGGGCGTGAATTCCCGAAGCACGGCCAGTACCGGCGAAGCCTTACGCTGCATTAAGTAAACCTCGACCGAAATCGCCTGTTGGACTCATGCCCCAACTTACGGAGTTATATTTGCCATTCATGGCCGCGTCTGGAAGAATTGAAGACCATATACGCGAGTCGCATCAGTACAATGCGCATTGAACCCAATAAAAACCGCTTCAACACCTCATTGCGTACAACTCAGCGCATGTAAATCAATTGATCGTCAGGCCCGAAAAACTCGCACCCGTCGTGGCTCTGCTGCTGCTGGTGCCCCGCCGGCAGGTGGGTGTGCGGACGACACCGTGGGCTGCGTCACCTGTTGATTCGATGCGACCCCGATGCGCAAGCCGACCAGAGGTTCACGGCCTGTCGGACCGGTCAACGTGATGGTTTGACCACTGGGGCGCCGCGTTGGCGCACCGAGAAACAAACCTTCCATCGTCAGTTGGAAATTGCGCGCACCCGCGCCTGATAGCTCGGCCATAAGCCCGAGGATTGGCCGCGCCCGGCCGCGCGTGCCGGCAAATTCGCCAGCCTCCACGAGCCGCGCGGCACCCGGCGGCTGACCGGCGATCGTTGCCGCATATCTGAGTGACACGTTGGCTGGTTTGCCAGGCCAATTCACTGAGAACCCCTCGATCCAGGATGGCGCTGACGGGCCGCCGAGCCACTGGTCGGGCCCAACCGTCACGTCGCCGAGACGGGCCACATGCGCGAGCACTTGGAAACCGTTCGCAATATCGCGCGACGCGCCGGACTGCGGGAATAAGACCAACCCTGCCGGCCCGCCTGTATCACGCCGGAGCGGTTCGAATTTGAGGGTTACATCGAGCGTGCTCGCGTGTCCCGTCGATGCGATCTCGACCTGCACGCCGCCACTCTCGTTAGCGCGAATGACCAGTGCTTGCCCGGGCGCAGACATCGTCGCCCGTGATTGCTCAGGGTGCATAACCACTTCATTGCGCCCTGGCTCGCAAACAACCGTAACGACTGGCGGTTGCGCTGGATCCGCCGCCGTTTCATAGCGGAGCACATATAAACCTCGCTGAAGTGCGAAATTCTTCTGCTTCCGTTGAATCTGTTGCTGCAACATGTTGCACGGCCCCCGCGCGTTTTAGTATGTACCAACCCCTAACGTAGCGGCGATCCGGCCGTCAACGCCGTCCAATAAAGAAACCGCGTATAATTGTGCGTGAAAACATCGTACGTCCGGTTCTTGCGTCACCAGGGAGATAGGTGTTGTGCAAACGCATCTAACCTTGACTGACAGCGATGATCAAACCGGACTAGTTACCCAGCTTGACTGCCCCATTCGGCATGCAGTGGCGCTCACCAGTTTGGCCGCACGACGTCTCTCACGAGGCGATTCGATCACACGAGGTGATTTGGAAACCGGTCTTCTGCTCGCCGATCGGCGTTGTCGCATATCCCCCAAGCCAGAACCGATCGACCTTGTGCTGCGGGCTGAGTTTCTGCGCCGCCTCGGTCATCCCGATGCAGCATCCGCTGATCTGGAGGCCGCACTCGCGATCGACCCCGACGATCCGCTGACAAACCGCAAATTGATGGCGTTCGGCAACCACTCGCTGCAAAAAAATGCCGCGCTGCAGATACTCGAATGTGAACAGGAGCCCGCAATCCTGATGGCGGCTCTGCGGATGATGTCCGGCCATGGCATCGCTGCTGTCGCCCGCGCGAGAATAGTGGACGGCGATATCCACGGATGGATTGCGTGGCACGGCGGTGATCAGATCGAACTTCACGTCGAGGATGGCGATCAGCCACATACGATCCGCGTCACAGCTGAGGCCAATCACCAGTTCGCCGCCGCTCTGGGACGCGGCGCCAGCTTTACAATCAAAGGTGCGCGTTCGAACATCGGGCAATGGTTCGGCGCAAACAAATCAATCGAACAATTTCATTTGAGACGTGGGTTCAGCGGATTTCTCCCATCGCGCCCGAAATCCGCTCCGGGAGGTGCTCCGTCGCCCGTTCGCTCGAATGCGTATGACGTCACGGTTGTCGTGCCGGTCTATGGTGACCTCGAAGCCACCCGCGCTTGCCTTGAAAGCTTGTTGACCTCGATCGAACGAGAAACACTTCGCGTTCGCGTGTTGGTCGTCAATGACGCCAGCCCCGAACCGGGGATGAGCGAATACCTGGCTAATCTGAATGTCGATCTCATCACCAATCCGGCAAATCTTGGATTTGTCGGCGCGGTCAATAGCGCACTCACTGCCATCGACAGCGGCGATGTCGTGCTGCTCAATGCCGATACTATTGTGCCACTGGGTGCTATTGGCCGGCTCGCGGCTGTCGCGCACTCGGCGCCGGATATTGCAACAGTAACTCCCCTTTCCAACAATGGAGAACTGACCAGCCTGCCCCAGCCGTTCCAGGAGAATGTTCTGCCCGATCAGGCAATGATTGAACGCATCGACGCGGCCGCACAAAAAGTGCACGGCAGCCAGACCCTCGAGCTGCCGAGCGGCATCGGCTTTTGTTTATACCTGACCCGCGCTTGCCTCGATGTCGTCAATGGGCTGTCACAACGCTATGAGCGGGGCTACGGCGAAGACGTCCACCTGTGCCTCGCGGCGGCAAAATCCGGATTGCGCAACGTGTGCGCATTGTCGGTTTACGTTGGGCACGCTGGAACAAGGTCGTTTCGATCGGACAAGCGACGGCTGGTGATGCAAAATGCCAAACGGGTTGCGGCGAGCTTTCCGTCTCACAATGCGGAGATAGACGCCTTCGTTGCAGCAGATCCACTCCGGCCGGCGCGTTATAGAATCGGCCGGGAATTGATCCAGGGCTTCGCCGGGCACGTTATCATTGCGGGCACCGGCAGCGCGACCCAGGCGAAGGCTCGGCTGGCCGCACTGGCGCGAGTCCGCATCCCCACCCTCGTCATTCAACACGGACGCGAACGAGCACTACTGCGTGCTTATGCACCCGGCGGCGCGATGACCGCCGAGGCGGATTTTGCGCTCCCTGATCAACACGAGGATTTGACCACCGTCTGTTCTTCGCTGAGGCCAGATCGCGTCGAGGTTTTTGATTCGCCGGCATTCGAAGCATTGGGTTTCCGCGCCAACCTTCAAACAACAGTGCTTCACGTTGCCGATCCCTGGCCGTTGGCAAATCGAGACAAACGCATCGGGCTTGCCGCGGCCGATGCTTGGCACAGACTCGCGAAAGCGGCGGACCGGATTATCGCGCCAGATGCAGAGGCGGCAGCCTTTGCCGCCGCGCAATGGCCTCACCTCGTCGAGAAAATTCAGCACCCGGAAAGCCTACAGCGTCAGACACAACGTCAAGCCACGCATGAACTTCGTCCGCGCCTCGGGGTCGTACTTCTCAATGAAACGGCGACCTGCCGCAGCCTAGTTCGCGCGCTCGCCGATGGTCTGCCACGAAATACGGACCAGTTCCCACCCGTCGTCGTCCTGGGCGCTACGGCCGACGACAACCGATTGATGCGCGCTGGCGGCGTCATGGTCACCGGCGATGCCCGCATTGACGAAATTGCCCTGCTCGCCGCGCACTATAAACTGACGCACATCTTTGCAATTTCATCAGCCGCCAATTTCGGCTCGCCAGCTGTCGTCGCCATTCGCGCAATGGGACTGCCGCTCGCCGAATTCTCCTGGCCGGCAATGTGCTCGCAACCGGCACCGCCAAATTTGGCGATCGATCCACATTTGAGCGGCGAAGATGTTGTCAGGCAGCTAGGCCAATGGCTCACACCTCAAACTCACGTGGTAGAGATCAACCGATGACTGACATTATCGGTAGTACCATTCGCTCGCATCTCGGCTTGATCGACGAGCGCACAATCGCTGGTTTCGTTTTCGACGAGGCGCGCCCCGCCTTGAAGTTCGTGGTTGAAATATTAACCGACGACGTACCTCTCGCCGCCATCATCGCCGATAGTTTCAGCCCAGCCTTGCGGGCGATGGGACAAGCCGATGCCCACCATGGTTTTATTCAACCCCTAGCGGCCAATCTCGCCACCACCACCCGTATCGTATCGGCCCGGCTGGCCAATATCGGCACTCCGATTGGCCGCCTATTGGATCTCGATCACAGCCCAAAGCCAGACCCAATGCTCGCCGCTCCCGGGATGGTCGAGAGCGTCGATGGTCAATGGGTGCGTGGCTGGGTTTTAGCCAACCCGCGCGGAACCACCCTGGTACGAGCGATATCGGCTGGCGAAGAAATTGCAGCGACCGTGGCCAGGATTTGGACAAGCGCGAGCTTCGGCGGCGAGTTGCGACCGGTGCTGGCCTTTGAGATACAAATTCCAGGCGCGCTTGCTGATGGCGAAACGCACACAGTAGAAATCGTCAACGACCGCGGAACATCGCTGGCCGGTTCACCGTTTTCAATCAATGTTACAAAATCCTGAGCAATGTCCTGCCCCGCGCGAGGCAGTGATATTTGTGGCACAGTTTGCCACCAAGCGAATCAGTCGATCCGGAGCCGATTGCTCCTGAGCGCGAACTGCAGGACTGTATCGTTTAGGATATTCCGGAGGCCCGCGCCGTGAGTGCATATGCGACCACATTGAAAGCCCTTGCCGTCTGCGGGCTGCTGCTCGCAGCCATCGGACCAGTTCCAGTTGTTGCGCAAGAAGGCCCCGGCGGCAGCATAAATCCCGGGCGCGATTGCCAGACCATTCGAACGTGCAATTTCAACCGTGGCGGTTCGTTTCGTGGATGTATCTCGTCCTATAGCTGCCGCACCTGCCAGCTCGTCGCTCAGCGGTGCAGCATTGGCCCGGTGAGCCGGAACTGCCGTCAAATGCGCTGCACCTGGGGCGCATGAGCGGTCGAGCGGTGGCAACGGGACGGTATCGGATCGGCATCGACTTGGGCGGCACCAAGATCTCAGGCGTCGTTCTGGATGATACTGGCGCGCGGATCGCAGAGCGTCGCGTCGCCTCGCCCCAATCCGACTATCAATCGACCATCGAAGCTCTCGCAGAAGTGGCCAGCGCGTTGGCAGCGGAGGTTGCGGCAGATGTTTCGATCGGCATCGGTATGCCAGGTTCGCTGTCGCCTGTGACCGGGTTGGTACAGAACGCCAATTCGACATGGCTCAACGGCCGTCCATTGAAGTCCGATCTCGAAGCCCGGCTGGGCCGCCCGGTGCGGCTGGCCAACGATGCCAACTGCTTCGCACTTTCCGAAGCAACAGATGGCGCCGGCGCCGGGGCCGCGATTGTATTCGGCGTCATCATCGGCACTGGTTGCGGCGGCGGCATCGTCGTCAACGGACGTCTCGTCGATGGCCCGCGCGGCATAGGCGGCGAGTGGGGTCACAATCCACTACCGTGGTCGGACGCCAACGAGCATCCCGGACAAACGTGCTGGTGCGGGCGCCCCGGCTGCATGGAAACGTGGGTGTCAGGACCCGGCATGGCAGCGGATCATCTGCGCGTCACTGGGGAAGCGCTGACGGCGGAGGAGATCGCCCAACGCGCATCAACGGGCGAAGCCACGTCGCGTGCGACGCTCGATCGCTATGCGTCCCGACTGGGCCGTGGCCTTGCCCATGTTGTCAATCTGATCGACCCGCACGTCATCGTATTGGGCGGTGGTCTGTCGCAGATCGCATCGCTCTATTCCGCGTTGGGCCACACCATGCAGCGCTATATTCTCGCCGATAACGCGCACATCGACATTCGCCCGCCAAAGTGGGGCGACGATAGTGGAGTGCGCGGTGCCGCGTGGCTGTGGAACGAATGAACGCCGCCTTCAGCGGCTTCCCTCAGCGACACCGATCAGTTGAGCCACTTCATCATAGCCGTGAGCGATCGCGTGCGCACCGGCAGCCAGCAACTTGCCGGCGTGGCCGTCTCGAATGTGCGAGCCGCCAAGGAAACCGATAACGCGGCAGCCAGCAGCGATGCCGCCTCTGACGCCTGTCGGGCTGTCTTCGATAACGATCGCGGCCGACGGCTCGCCCCCCATCTCGCGTGCGGCAAGTAGGAAGATATCCGGCGCCGGTTTGCCGTTCGCGACGCGCGTTGCGCTGAACAAGTTGCGCCCGAACGCATGCCGAAAGCCGAACGCGTCGACGCAGTGCTCGAGCCACTCGGGTCCAGACGATGACGCAACGCAGCGTTTAAATCCGGTAGGGCGTTCCAGGAAAGAGCGAACGCCGGCGATCGGCTGCACCTGGGCGCGCATAACAACGCGCGTCTCAGCCCGATGCGTTTCCTCGTAGTCGTTGGGGATCGGGCGGCCAATATACGTCTCGATCGCGGCGAGCGTATCGACGTGGCGCTTACCCATGAACAGTCGCATCGCCTCATCGAGCGACGTCGGATGGCCAAGACTGGTCAAGTATTTGGCGAGCTGCTGATTTGCGATCGTTTCGCTGTCGGCAACGACGCCATCGAAATCGAAGATCAGCAAATCAGGCGTGCCCAATTTCAATCTAGCTGACAAGTTTTGCGCCCCTGGCCAATAGCGTTTCTGCTTCGGAAATCATCCGTTCCAGGATCACTGCCGCCGGTTCGATGGATTGAATTACCCCGACCGCTTCGCCTACAATCACAGCAACGGTCTGGGGATCAGCTGTTGCTTGAGCTTGGGCATATCGCTCGATTGCCGGGCCGATATTCTTCCTGAGTTCATCCTCCCGGCCGTACCACTCGGCGATGAGTTCATTGCGCAGCACGCGCCCAGTATAACGCGCTGGCCAATCGCGCTGGCGCACGATATCGAGCACACTTTGCCGGACTGTCTGGTCGCCACGCGCGGCAAGTGCCGCATTGTGCAAATTAGCCGAAACAAGCGCTTCATCCGACGCCCAAAAACGCGAACCAACGACCACGCCATCAGCGCCAAGCATCAGTGCCGCCGCTAGTCCTCGCCCATCAGCGATCCCTCCGGCCGCACACAACAGCGTGCCGGGCGATTGACTGGCAATCAAGTCGGCGATCTCGGGAACCAGCGTCAACGTCGATCGAGCACCACCGTGCCCGCCTGCCTCGGTTCCCTGCGCGACGATAATGTCGACACCACATTCAATCGCACGGATGGCGTCGGCTCTCGTCTGAATCTGGCATATGACAGGCACCCCGGCAGCCCTCACCTGAGAGGCGAACGGTTCCGGATCATCAAACGAGAGAAAGATTGCCTTAGGCTTGCGTTCCAGCACCTGAGCCAAAAGCTCCGGCCGCTTCCGAAGCGACCACGTAATGAAGCCACAGCCGACCGCCTCGTTACCGGCGGCCGCGAACTCGCGGGGAAACCACTCGGCATCGTCGGCGTAACCACCCCCGAGGAAACCTAGCCCGCCCGCGCGCGACACCGCCGAGGCAAGCCGTCCACCCGCAATGGTGTCCATCGGCGCCTGGATCACCGGATGCGTGATCCCCAGACGTTGGGTCAGGCGTGTTGTAATCGACATCTGGACCTCACGTTATTTTGATCCCTGTATGGCCCGGTTCGGCTGATCAATTCAATGGCCGTAAAAATATCTGCCATTGCTCGTTTTTGCACCAGCGGCCGTTCAGGCGCCGTTCAGCTGCGAAAATTGAAAATGCAGCTTGGTCGGGGAAATGCACGTGGCAACGCAGACCGTTGCCATCGAACACAACTCAACACGGAGACCAGGTATGTTGACAAAATATCGTGCGGCACTGGTTGCACTAACAATCGCGGCCGGTACAGCAATGACAGCTGGAACCGCATCCGCGGCCGTCACCGGGCCGTTCACTCCCTTGAAGACTGCAACGATTGCCGAAGGCGGCGGCGTCGAACTAGCCACTTACTCACACTGGGGCCGCCGCTGTTATCGTGAATGCCACCGTGGCCGTTACGGGCGTCTCTACTGCACCTGGAATTGCTACCGGCCACGCCGCTGGTGGTAATGGAAATCGGTTCGATTTTGGGTTCGGCGCGGGTGGATTACCACTCGCGTCGAACCCAATGTCTAGGTCGCTCTCGCTTTACATCGCACTTCGATACATCTGTTAATACTCGATTATCACTTAAGCCATAGATTCAGGGTCGAGATTCCGATTGCGGACCCTGACCCACAATGATCCACGGCAATGCGACCAACGGCAAATCCAACTCGTTGATGGGCGAGTATTCCTCGCTATTGAGTGAGGCGATCCTTCGCAATCGTACCCGGGCCGCTGAGCAATCAGCCCGATTCGAGGGAGAGCTTGCCAGCCAAGTTAAGTCCGAATTCATTTCCAATATGAGCCATGAGCTGCGCACGCCGCTCAATACGATTATCGGATTTTCTAAACTCCTGTGCGAGCACGACGCGCGACGTCTGCAGGATGAGGATATCGTCCAATATTCGCACCTCATTCATGACGCGGCAGGACAACTGCTCGCAGTTATCAATGACATCCTGGACATCTCAAAGATCCAGAGCGGCCGATACACGTTGGACAACCGGGAAGTCGAGATTGACGAGGTATTGTCGTCTTGCGCTGCGACTTTCAAAGCGGCCGCCGAAGTTGCCAAAGTCGAAGTCAAACTTCAGTTCGATGCCAACCTGCCGACTGTGCGCGGAGACGCCAACAAGTTACGGCAGGTTTTCACCAACATACTCGGTAATGCAATAAAATTTACCCGTCCGGGTGGATCGGTGACCATCGAAGCGACGCGCACCAGCGATGGCGGCGCCGTCGCCGTTGTTCATGACACCGGCGTCGGCATGACTGAAGAAGAAATCGATATTGCGATGACGCCATTCGGCCAAGTCGACGGCAAAAAAACGCGCTGGCGCGAAGGCACCGGACTTGGACTCCCAATCGCGAAAGCGCTCGTCGAATTACATGGCGGACGTCTCGAAATCAGGAGCACCAAAGGTCTCGGCACCGCCGCCGCAGTGTTCCTACCATCTCGCCACAACGTCACAACATCCCAGGACCGCGACGATGTTCTCGGTCATTCGAACACGCGCGGCGCACGGATCTAGCGCCACAAAATAATTCGACCCAAGGTATTGGAAGGTATTGCCATGAGCACGTCGATTGTTCCGTCTGAGCCCAGAACTTTGCAAATCGATGCATCGATCGGTCGAATCGTTTCGGTTACCGGTTCCAAGGCGATCGTACTCCTCGACTCGAGCCAGTCCGGTGGCGCGCTGATGACGACGCAGCGGCCGGAAATGGGCACGCTACTCGCAATCGAACAGTCGCGCACAGTTGTCCTCGCGATTGTCTCGGCGCTGAGCGTTCCCGTGCCCGCGCAGCGCGAGGGCGAATCTGAAATATGGATTGCCGAACTCGGCCTCGTTGGCGAACTTTGGAAGGCGCGAGACGGGAAACAGGGCTCGTTCAACCGTGGCGTTACGATTTATCCACTGCTCGGCGACCGGGTGCGATGCGCGACCAAAGCGGAACTTGAGCTCGCCTTCTGCGGCGACATGCACAATGCGGTGCGCGTCGGCTGCATCCGCCAAGATAGCTCGATTCCAGCGATGGTTCGCGTCGACGATCTTCTCGGCAAGCATTTCGCGATTCTGGGCACCACCGGCACGGGTAAATCATGCACCACCGCGCTGATCCTGCGTGCCATCCTGGAAAAAAATCCTGCGGCGCACATGATCCTTCTCGATCCGCACAACGAATACTCGACGGCCTTCACCGAGTGGGCCGAGGTTGTATCTCCGCGCAATATGCAGTTGCCGTATTGGCTTTTGACATTCGAGGAATTGGTCGAAGTCCTGCTTGGTGATCAAGATGGACGCAAGGCCGAGATCGAAATTCTGCAAGAGCTGATTCCGATCTCGAAGAGCCGGTACGCATCAGGTCGAGAAAAGACGAACGCGAGTTTGCGTCGTGGCATGCTCGATCCCGGCCGCTTTACCGTCGACACGCCGGTGCCGTATCGCATTTCCGACCTTACCAGCCTCATCGATGAGCGGATGGGCAAGCTCGAGAACAAAAAAGATCTGCAGCCGTATCGTCAGCTGCGCACGCGCCTCGACATGATCAGCCAAGACGCGCGCTACGCCTTCATGTTCGGGCAACTGACCGTGTACGATGGCATGGCGCAAATCCTCGGGCGCTTGTTCCGCGTACCCGTCAACAACAAACCAATTACCATCTTGGAATTGACAGGTCTCCCGACCGAAATCGTCAATGTGGTGGTATCGGTCGTCTGCAGGATGACGTTTGACTTCGCACTCTGGGGCGAGGGCAATGTGCCGGTTACGCTGGTTTGTGAGGAAGCCCATCGCTACGTGCCAGCCAACCCCACTGCGGGCTTCGAGCCGTGCAAGCGCGCGATCGCCAAGATCGCCAAGGAAGGCCGCAAGTACGGCGCGTCCCTTTGCATCGTGACGCAGCGGCCAGCCGAAATTGATCCGACGATCCTGTCGCAATGCAACACAGTATTTGCACTTCGCATGTCGAACGATCGGGACCAATCGATTGTTTCTTCGGCGGTCTCCGATACGGGATCGGGCCTTCTGGAATTCTTGCCAGCCCTCGGCCAGCGTGAAGCGATCGCTTTCGGCGACGGCGTGGCGCTGCCGGTACGCATAAAATTCGACGAGTTGCCGAAATCGGCTCTGCCGCGATCGTCAACTGCGCGCTTCTGTGAAAAATGGCAAAAGCCAGTTGGCGACGAAAACTTCCTGGAGCAGGTTGTTGAGCGCTGGCGTGCGGCAGGATCGGGGGCCGGCACAGACCCGACAATGCAAATGGCAATGTTTGCCGAGGCGATGGGGCTGAGCGGTGTTAGCGAGACAGAAATTACCGCCGCGCTAGCTCCACTGGCCAATGCAGCGAGCATTCCGTTCCAAATCGACAGCAACGGTCTGGCGATTGTCGAGGAGCGTTTGGCGTCGCGCGTTGAACCGCAAGCGCTACGCTCAACGGCCCTGCCGAACAACATAGCTGCGCCGGCGGCGTCGGCCGCAACTGGCACCAGCCGGCCGGCAGCAGGTTCAATGCTGCGCCGTGAAATACCTGTTGCACCAGCGCTAGTGGCCGCTCCCCGCGTGCCGCTATCGACCCAGCGGCGGGACGCGGCCGCAGCATCGTTGAATGAGCCGCCTTCTTCGGGACAAGGCGCTATGCAATCGCTGCGGGATCGATTGATGCAACGCTCACCGAACAAATAGCGCGTTCGAGCGTTTCACGTTCGAGCATTCGGTTTGCAGCCCGAGCCTGCTATTTAGTTTTGCACCCAGAGCATGCTATTTAGTTACGAATCTCCTCCAGCTTTCTGCGGAACCGCACAGATGCAATTGACCACGACAGCTCAAGTGACTGCGAGCCATCTCTATCCGGTCATCCTCTCGGGCGGTTCGGGAACGCGGCTCTGGCCTCTTTCAAGAGCCATGTATCCAAAGCAATTCATCCGGTTCTTCCATGGACAGGAGTCGAGTTTTCTGGGCTCGACGTTGAATAGGTTGGGCCCTGACCACGGCTTCGAGGCCCCGACACTGTTGTGCAACAACGATCACCGATTCCTGGTGAAAGAAGAGCTCGACAAAGCCGGCATCAAACCACGCGCGATCATTTTGGAGCCCGTTGCACGCAACACCGCGGCTGCAATCGCGGTTGCCGCTCTGTCGATTTCGCGCGAGAACCCGGCCGCAATTCTCGTCGTCATGCCCTCCGACCACGCCATCACCGATGAAGTGAAATTCACGGAAGCCGTCAAACGCGCCGCCAAGGTCGCAGCCACCGGCCGGTTGGTCCTGTTCGGGATCAAGCCCACCGAGCCGCAAACCGGCTACGGTTATATCCGCCAAGGCACTGCGCTCGAAGGCTTCAACGGCGCCTTCAAGGTCGATCAGTTCTTCGAAAAACCCAACGCTCGAACAGCCGAAGGGTATCTGGCCGCGGGCAACTATTTCTGGAACAGCGGGATTTTCGTGTTGCACGCACGAACTTTTCTCGAAGAGCTTGGCCGTCTCGAGCCAAAGATACTGGAAGCTGCCCGTGGCGGCCTCGCCAAGTCGATCGACGACCTCGGGTTCCAGCGCCTGGATCGGCCGGCGTTTGCTGCATCTCCCAATGTGTCGATCGACTATGCCGTCATGGAAAAGACGTCGGCCGCGGCGATGCTGCTTATCGATGTCGGCTGGAGTGATGTTGGATCTTGGTCGTCACTGTGGGATATTGCGCCACACGATAATGACCACAACTACGTGCATGGCGAAGCCGTTCTCGAAGACACCAACAATTGTTACGTCCATAGCGAACGCGGGTTGATTGCCACTATCGGGGTGCAAAATCTCGTCATCATCGATACACCCGACGCCTTGCTCGTCGCCGACAAGTCGCGCACCCAGGATGTCGGCAAGATCGTCGCCAAGCTGAAGCATTCGAACCGGAAGGAGCAGGAACAGCACCTGCGCAACTACCGTCCGTGGGGCTATTTCGAAACCCTGAGCGTTGGACCTCGTTTCCAGGTCAAGCTATTGCACGTCAAGCCTGGCGGAAAGCTGTCCATGCAAATGCATCATCATCGCTCGGAGCACTGGGTTGTGGTGCAAGGCACCGCGAATGTCGTGGTCGGCGACATGGAAAAGCTCGTTCGCGAAAACGAGAGCGTCTACATCTTTGCGACGCAATGGCACCGTCTCGAAAATCCCGGCAAGGTGCCGCTCGAGATCATCGAAGTGCAAAGCGGGACTTATCTGGGCGAAGATGACATCGTTCGCACCGATGATGTTTATCACCGGGCTGCCGACGAGACAAAGTGAGTTAAACGCCCAGCGCCGCGATGTCCGCTGGCGACAGCAATCGAAACGAGCCTGCCGCCAAATCAAGCGGCAACTCCAGATCGCAAATCTTGTCGCGATGTAGTGTGAGGACGTGATTATCGACCGCAGCGAACATGCGCCGCGCCTGATGATAACGCCCCTCCGTCAAGGTCAGACGCACACTGTGCGGTGACAGAACTTCCAATAGTGCTGGCAACAGCGGTTTGTCTTCCGACTCAAGCATCAGCGTTCCGCTGGCGAATATCTCCGCTTCATCTGAGCGCAATGGGCGAGCGAGCGTCGCGCAATAGCGTTTCGGGCTATGACTGCGCGGCGAGATCAGCCGATGCAGAAGTGCGCCGTCGTCCGTCATTAACAGCAACCCCGACGTATCCTTGTCGAGGCGACCGACCGTTGAAATCGCAGGCTTGCGGATGCGCCATCGATCCGGCAGCAGGTCATAGACGATCGGCCCCGCCTCCTTATGCGAGCACGTAACGCCGAGCGGCTTATGCAGCATCAGGATCATGCCGGGCGGTGGGTCGAGGGGCTTGCCCAGTATCCGCATCCGATCACTGAGATCGGGTGACACTGGGATCCGCTGGTCCGCGTCCGACACGGCCGTGCCATCCAGTGTGATCGCCTTTGCCCGCACCCATTGTTGGATATCACGGCGCGAACCGTAGCCCATGTTCGCGAGCAGCCGATCGAGGCGCATCTGTTCGAATAACTTGCTCATTTTTGTGCCGCATAGATTTTGAAACCGTTGGCTTGGACAACCTGTGTCACCTCTTTGAACAGCGGCTTCAGGGCTGCTTCATAGGGCAGATGCCGGTTGGCGACCAGCAGGCAGAGGCCGCCCGGACGCAGCATGTCCGCCGATTTTGCGATGAACGCGCGACCCAGGTTCTGATCCTCGATTCCACCATCATGAAAGGGTGGGTTCATGATCACGAAATCCAAGCCGGCCGGCAGCGCCTTCAACGTTGTCGCGTCAGCCCAAAGAACGGTGGAACGCGCAGCGTCGATGTTGCGTCGTGCAGCGACAACCGCCCGGCGGTCGATGTCGATCAGCGTCATGTGCTGGACGGAGCTTTGCGCCAAAACCGCGCGGGCGAGCACGCCGAAGCCGCAGCCGAGATCAGCGCCCCGGCCACTTAACGATGGTAGATGCTCGATCAAAAGTGCGCTGCCCGGATCAATACGATCCCAATTAAAAATGCCCGGCTGAGACCACAGCCCAAGGCTGTCGATGAAGCGCGGGGCGCCGGCAGACATCGCCTCTTCGAGGCCGCTCAAGAGGTTGGGACGCAGCCCCCGGAAAATCCGATGATGGTGTCTGCTGGCGTCATCGGATGCGCAGCCAAATCCGAGCAACTCATCATAAAGTCGCGTGCCCCCCCGCTTGTTGGGTGCTAGGAATGCAAAAGGCGCCTCAGACATCAATGAGCGCAGCGCATGGGCGATCCAGTAGCGCCGTTCGATCACCCCGCCAGGCGCCAGCATCGTGATACTCGCGAGTGATCCATCCGCTTGTTCATCGAGTGCGCTGCTGCCGGGGTAAAGAGGAGAAAACTGTACCGCGCCGGCAGGCACGTTTGCGAGGTCGCTCGCTACCGTGCCAAAGATCGCGTGCATGACCTTAATCTCGACGCAGGCCAGGATCGGACGACCGGATTTCGACGACGTTCGGCGATCCGGTGACAATTGCTGCAGCCTCCGTCGAAGCCCGCGTGCGCTCGTCTTCGGCTGTCCGTTTGGCATGCTCGCGAATGCTGAACGGGATCATCGCTAAGTAGGCCAAGGTGATGACCAACATCGTGCCGTAAGGATACGTGACGACCAATGCCACCAGCGATGCAACGCCGACGAGGATCGGCAGCACGAGTTCGCGCCGGATCTTATCACCCAGGCTCTTGCCTGAAAACGTCGGGATCGTCGACACCAGCAAGAACGCCATTGCCAGCGTATAGATAGCAATCAGGACCGGCATGGCCCGCGCATCAAACAATCCCGTGCCCTCGATGTATAGCGGAAGCAGAACCGTGATCGCGCCGGCCGGCGCCGGCATGCCCGTGAAATAGTTGCTCTGCCACTTCGGTTTCTCGACATCGAGCATCGAGTTGAAGCGAGCCAGCCGCAATGCCATGCCGGCGGCGAACACCAGCACCGTTACCCAGCCGAAACCGCGCAGCGTGCCGAGGCCCCAAGTGTAGACGATCAATGCTGGCGCCACACCGAAATTGACGAAGTCGGCCAGACTATCGAGTTCGGCGCCGAAGCGGGATTGTGCCTTGAGAAAGCGCGCGGCGCGGCCATCGACTGCATCGAGGAGCGCGGCTGCCACTACGAATGCGAGTGCAAGTTCAAAGCGGCCTTCGATGGCCATCCGGATGGCGGTCAGGCCGGCGCATAGACTGAGCAGCGTGAAAAAATTAGGCACCAGCATCCGGATCGGAATCTGCCGGCGCTGAAACAAGCGGCGGCTGCGCCGGCGCCGCACGTCAACAGCATCTTCCGGGAGCAGTGGTTCCATCTGATCACTCCACAGTTTGCAAGCGCTTTGATCAGCCGCCCGGCCTCAACTACGACGAGCTTCGCGCTCTGGCTCTTCGGATCGCAGATCCGCCAAAATCGTTTCACCACCGATCGCAGTCTGGCCAACAGCCACCAAGCCATGACGGCCGGCCGGGAGATATACATCGACGCGACTGCCGAAGCGGATCAGGCCGAACCGTTGACCAACCCCCAAGCTGTCGCCCTCACCCGAAAACGTGACGATGCGGCGCGCGATCAGGCCGGCGATTTGCACCACGCCAATTTCGACGCCGGTTGGCGTCTCGATCACGATGGCGCGGCGCTCGTTCTCGGTGCTGGCCTTATCGAGATCGGCGTTGAGAAAGGCGCCTGGCACGTAGACCGAGCGCTTGATGCGGCCCGGCACTGGCGAGCGATTGATGTGCACGTCGAACACCGAAAGGAAGATCGAGATACGGGTACGGCGCGCCGGCCCAAGCCCGAGTTCGGCCGGTGGCACGATATCTTCGATGCTGCTGACGCGACCATCGGCGGGCGCAATAACGAGGCCCTCACGCAAGGGTGTTATGCGATCGGGATCACGAAAGAAGTAGGCGATATAGATGGCGGCTGAGCCGAACAGCCACCCGAGCGGCGCCCAAAGCAGGAAAAACAGGATGGATAGCGCCGCGACCGGCAGCAAAAATTTCAATCCGTCCCGATGCACGGGTACGAAAAACGCAATCAGCGACTTGAATAGGCTTTCGAAGGTGGACACGCTTTGCAACTCCAGTCGATCGAAAAGGAAGCTATGTGTACCCTCATAGCCGCTGCACCCCACAATCGCCAGTCAAGATCGTAAATCGTTCGTCGCGCCGGATCCACGTACCGGGCTCACGATCGCTTGGCGCCTGCAATACCTCGCAGCTACTCAATCGGCAACGCCACGAACCGCGTGTCACCCTTCGACCCCTCGATCCGCAGCAACACTTGCTTGCGACCGGATTTCTTCACCTTCTCGATCGATTTCGCAATGTCGTCGATGCTGTCGATCTGATCCTGGGCCGCCTCGACGATAACATCGCCGATCTTGAGGTTCTTGGTCGCGGCAGGGCTTTGCGGATCAATTTCAGTAATAACGACCCCCTTCACCTTGGCGTCGATGCTGAATTTCAGCCGAAGTTCGTCGGTCAAGGGGG
>JANLPY010000575.1:0-2072 GCA_031367505.1 Hyphomicrobiaceae bacterium
CTGGCAAGCGGCTGCGGGAGCCGCACGCTGGTTCGCATCGGCGGCGGCAATCTGAAATCGATTGTGGTTTTTGCGTTTCTCGCGATTGCTGCCTACATGACAATGAAAGGTTTGTTCGGTGTGTGGCGTGTCAACACGCTCGATGCGGTCGCCATCGATGTGTCCCGACACGGTATCGCCACACAGGAACTAGGCGCGCTGCTGGGACCACTATTAAATACGAGCAAAAAAACCGCGCAGATTATTCTGGCGTGCCTCATCGCCGGGCCGATGCTGATCTTTGTGCTGATGAGCCGTGATTTCCGCGTAAGCGTGGACGCATGGCTGGGCGGACTTGGCTATGGCCTCGCAGTCGTCGCAGGCTGGTACATCACCGCGCACATCGGCTTCGGCGAAAACGCTGAAACGCTGGAGATGATGTTTTTCGGCACCAATAGCCGGGCCGCAGAATCACTCACGTTCGTCGCGCCATATGGCTACAGTCTGGAACTGCTGATGTTGTGGAGTGATAAATCACTCGTCGTCACGTTCGGTATTGCCACCACGCTGGGCATGATTTTGGGCTCGTTCGCTTATTCGCTGATGACCAAACGATTTCGCTGGGAAGGCTTTGCGAGCATCGAAGACACACGCAACCATATTATCGGTGCGGTGCTGATGGGTGCGGGTGGCGTCACCGCGATGGGTTGCACGATTGGCCAGGGGGTAAGTGGCTTGTCTACGTTGGCTGTGGTCGCTTTTTTTGCTCTCGCCGCGATGATCGTTGGGTGTGGGGCGACGCTGAAATATCAGTATTGGAAGATGATGCAGGACGCCTAACGGCCCATGGGCGCGCTTCACCTGAGCCTGCCCGCTATTTTGATATGCGACAAAATATCACGCGAACGAGTGCGCCACCGAGTTCCGTGCTGTCCGTCACCTCGATGCGCGCCCGATGCGTATTCACCACTTCCCTGACAATCGCCAGTCCTAGTCCACTGCCGTCACCTTGCTCAGGATGCGAGCGGTAAAAACGTTCAAAGATGCGTTCCCGTTCCGGCTGCGGAATTCCCGGTCCGCTGTCCTCGACCGACAGCCACGCAGCGTCTTGATCCTGACCACACTTCACCGTTACCGTGCCATGCGGCGGCGTGTACCGGAGCGCATTGTCGACCAGGTTGTTGACCATCTCTTCGAGCCACACCGGTTCACCCTTAATGAGCGCCGTCACCAAGGCAAATCCGAGGTCGATATCGCGCTCAAGCGCAAGGGGCAACCAACGTTCAGCCGCATCGCTGATGAGACGCTGCAAATCGACTCGCTGCGGATGCTGCAAGGGGCCGGATTCTAGGCGATTCAGCATCAACACGTTATGTGACAGCCGAGACAGCTGGCGCGCACTCGCGACGATGCGCACCAGCGCAACGTGGGGGTCGTCCGCGCGCAATGCCGATTCGGCCTCGGCGCGCAATGCGGCGATCGGTGTACGCAATTGATGCGATGCATCGGCAACAAGATGCCGGTGTCGTTCCAGCGAAGACGCGAGTCGCTCCAGCAAATCGTTGGTTGCGGCGATCAGAGGGCGCAACTCCCGCGGCACGGTGGTGAGCGGAATCGGACGCATATCGGCTTGCGATCGCTTGACCAATTCTTCCCGCACCAGACCGATGCCACCGAGACCATGCCGAATCGCGTAGCCCATTACCAGTATGGTCATGATGACGAGCAGGAATTCGGGTAGCAGCATCGCCAGCAGAATTTCGCGAATGAGTTTGTCGCGCTTGACCAGCGTTTCGACCACGATGACCGTAAAGCTGGCCCCGCCCCGCTCCGTGACCAGCGCTGCAGCGCGCACAGCCAGACCGGAAAATTCTGCGTCATAGTATTGCGACTGATCGTCACGCGAGGCAGTGGGTGCCTTCGGTAAACCCGCCGTCCCGGCGATGGTGACTCCGTTGGAGCCAATGACCTCGTAGAACACCCGGTCATAATTATCAAACAGCAATACCTGTTCGGTACTCAATGAAAGCTGCAAGTCGATACGACCATTGACGTGCTGCACCTGGGCCGCCACAGACTGAGCCGCATCGAGA
>JANLPY010000578.1:0-6405 GCA_031367505.1 Hyphomicrobiaceae bacterium
TACGAAAAGGGCATCAAGGTCAGCGACGCCGAGATGGAAACCCTGAACATCAAAGGCGACGACTTCCATCCCGAATGGAACTATACGATCCGACCACGGCCGCTATCGAGTTTGTAGCGATTATTCTTCGGAGCGTCCTTAGGGAATGGGCCAAAGCGCTCGGAAAAGCCGAGGCACACGACCTGCTGTCGGCGATCCTCGATCAGGAGAAGGCGGCAAACCACAAACTCACCCACATCGCCATCACCGAGATCAACAAGACCGCACACTGATCGAAGCGGTAGGCTTGGCGGCTCAATAAGGAGACCGGTCGATGGCAAATGGTCTGCTGGACAAGATCCCCGAGTGGTTGAAGTCGCTCTGGAATATGGAGAACGAGCTGCGCAACGCGGCACGCAACGGTGTGATCCTGCGCAAGGATGAGGCGACGACTCATCTGGCGGAAGCACGCCGCCATCTCGAAGAGGCTATGAAATCAGCGCAATCCGGCGCCCCGGCTGCAGAGCCGACGCTACCGGTACGCCGGGATGATCATTCCATAGAATGGATTCCCCGGAACGAATTATAGGACGAGGCGTTCTGCAAAACAAAGCGAACTATGGAGTCGCGTCATGCATGGCATCATCTATCTGGTCGGACTGGTCGTCGTCGTGATGGCCCTACTGAGCGTGTTGGGACTGCGGTGAGGAGTTAATAGCGTGACAACCGATTTCAAAAGCACCGGCGTGGCCGGCATGGGCGGCGCCCTGCCAGCCGACACTCCCGTCACACATTCAGTTGGCGCTGCGTTCGAGAGCGCCTCCTACGTCGAGTGGCCTTCGATTTTCGTCGGCGCGGTGGTCGCGCTTGCGGTTGCTTTCGTGCTGCTGACTTTTGGGTCGGCTGTTGGGCTCTCCGCCGTCTCGCCCTGGACGAGTACGCGCACCTCTGTTGTTGCGGTCAGCCTCGGCGCCGGGTTCTGGATGATCCTTGTACACGTCTGGGCATTCGGCCTTGGCGGCTATCTGGCCGCCCGTATGCACCATCGTCGTAGCGGCGCAACCTCCATGGAGGTCGAATTTCGCGATGGCGCGCACGGGGTGGCGGTCTGGGGCCTAGCGGTCACGTTTGGCGCCGTCATTGCCGCGCTGGTCGCGGCCTCGGCGATCCGCGGAGGCTCCGAGAGCTATCCGTCCGCATCGCGCGGCAGCGATCCCGTTACAATCGCTACAGACACGCTTTTGCGAACGGCACGAGTATCACCCGCAGGACCCTCTGAGGACGTGCGGGGCGAAGTAGGCCGACTCCTGCTGCGCTCTGCAGGCTCGGCTCCGATGGTCGCTGCAGATCGGACCTATCTTACCGAGGTAGTTGCCGCCCGAACCGGAATTGCTCAGGCCGAAGCGGAGAGGCGCGTCGGTGAGGCGGTCTCCCAAATGAAAGAGGCTTTGAACCGGGCGCGCAAAACAGGTGTGGTCGCGGGATTCATGGTTGCTGCGACGCTCCTCCTTGGTGCGGCGGCGGCGTGGTGGGGCGCCTCGGTTGGCGGCAAGCACCGTGATGAGAACACGCTGTGGCCAGGCTTTGCCCGACATGGACATCCACGGACACTTTGGTCCCAAACCTAAGGAGGCGTGCAATGCGAGACATCGTCCTGTGGATGGCCGGGGTTCCGATCATCGTCATCATCGGCCTGCACGTTCTCGGCTTCCTGCACTGAGGTTCCGGGCACGGGCGCTGGAGCGATGTTGTCAACCCTCAGCCCACAACAATGGGTGAGGACGCCGGTAACAGGGTTCAAGCCAATGACCTCCGTGCCCGCTCCTGTCACATATCATCTGAAACCCGTGCGGGCTGCGAAACCGGCTTGAGCCGTCGTCAAGGTGGGGCGGCTGGCCCGCTTACGATGGTCACGCCGTTTCAGGGCACCCGCAAGCCATTCCGTCCGGACTCAGTACTTACCACAACAACTATCGGCGAAGCGTTCGCGGCTATAGGTATATCCCGATGCTAGGCGATGGTGCCGCTATGCGCATAGATGCGCCTTCAGAAGAAAGTATAGGAGTAGGAAAATGATCCGCATTATCTCACTGACCACCATACTTGCGACTGCCATCGCCCTGCCCGCAATCGCTCAGACGACGCCAGCTCCAGTTCCGGCTCCGCCGGTCATTGCGGCTCCGACGACCGTAAGCTTGGTGCTGACGGCCGAGCAGGCGAAGTCGTGGGTCGGCAAGCCGGTGTACAGCAGCGATGACAAGAAGATTGGCGAGGTGCTTGCGTTTGCGCGCGCGGCCAACAACACAGTCACGGAGATGCACGCCGGCATTGGCGGCTTTTTGGGCATGGGCGAGACCAACGTCCGACTGATGCCGTCTCAGATCAGAATGCTGGACGACCGCATCGTGCTCACCGTGACGGCCGAGCAGGCGAAGGATCTCCCGAAGGTCATCAAATAAGTATAGGACTTCCGGGGCGGAGGCAGTTCGCATTCGCCCCGGGACCTGCCGACGAAAACCCGCGTAATTATCTAGTGCTTGGCGGGCCGTATAGGCGTTGCGCCGCTGCAATATCCGACGTTTGCAACTGCCGCACACGCTCGTCGTAACGGTAGCCCATGATCGATCCTGAGCTCCCCGGATGATCGAGCCCAATGGCGTGGCCAATTTCATGCATTAACGTCTAGCGCAAATCATACACGTTCAAATTCCCGTCGAAGCCGACTTTCCAGCCCATTTTTGGGTTGAGACAGACATAGGCTCGTTCGATTACAGCGACACTTCCATCCGTGCCCTCAGTGGCAATATCCTCCGAACGCCTATTGCTCGAGCCACCCAAGAGTTTTGTTGCAGTGTGTGAGTGCTGGCTGCCTACAAGGCTGAGATTGGCAAACGCGCGGCCGGTCGACGCGTCGGTGGCGCCAACGATGATATTGGCATGGTCAAGGTCGGTGACCTCGGCGAACCTGATACCTGCGACATCCGCCCATGCCGCGAACGCAGAGCGCAGTTCCCGTCTCGCCACTTCCTCCGAAATGTCGACAGAAGCGGAACCGATTTCGGCGAACGGCCGCATGACACCGCAATTATCGGGGCTCAAGGTGTTCCTGTCGCTTCGCAGTGAATATGGCCCGGTCAATGCCGCATAGGTGATGACCGTTCCCAAGCCGGATGCGATCGGAGGCCATTTTACAATACCACCCTCGACTCGCAGGATCTCATCGGCCCCCACGGGGCCAGCGCCAACCAGGGACGCCAATAAGCGCATCGCAACTGACGCGAGCTTGTTGCGCATGGTGCGATGTCCCCCTGAGCGCCGTTTCATGCCGACCTGCAGCGGCCCTCCTCGCGGTCCGGGCGGCCCCCATCAACGACGGCACTAGCTCACATGCTGGCTCAAAGCACAACTGGCCCAAAGTCGCACGCACGCTTCGCGTGTTAAGATTGCGCTTGGGGCAAGCAAGGATCTTTATACAGGGATCATCTATAAGATGAACGGGAACGTCAGCGCTCGTGGGCTACCTCCAACGACCGGTCAATCCCCGGTGCGACACGAACAGACGTACCCGCCATTGTCATGCTCGACCGATAGGCCATCGTATGGCGCTGCGAGGCGGCCTATTGGCCGGGACTTGCCGAACGCCGCCAGCTGACGATCGCCAAACCTTTGGCCGGGTCGAGCAAACGTTGCTGACCGCGATCGAGGCCATGGCTTGCAAGCACGTCTTCCGGCGTTCGTTTGGGCACTTCTGGGAAGACCGGTCGGCCATCGGCCAGTCGCACATTGGCCGCTCGAGACAAGTGGAAAACCTCATAGCGGTCCAGAAACATGCCGAATACGTGCGTGCCGCCGATGACCCCAACGCTACCGTCTGGTGCCCCGAGTGCAATCAGGGCCTGCTCGAATGAAGCACCGGCCGGGTTCCAAAACAGTACTTTTTTATTTGACGGATCGGCCGAGATGGCGAAGATTTGCCGAGTGAGGATCAATCGACGGCGCAAGGCCGAACGCAGATGGCACTCATTGGAGTGGCGCCCATGCACCAGCACATCGAACCCGTCGAGCCCGGATTCGAAGAAATGCTGATCGGCTTCGAACTTGAGCGAGCCAGGCATGACACCTTCAGCGTTTGCGATCATGCCATCCTCGGAGACAATGGCATAACCTTCGATGCGGCAGGGATGGGGCATGCGAGGTGCTCGATGGTTGGCGGTCAGGCGGGCGACGTGATCGTGGGGACCAACGGCAAATGGCGGCCTATTTCTCCCCGAGATGAGGAGCGGGACGCGACCGTTTCTGCGACGAGCTGATCGACCACGCCCATCATTGCTTCGGCAAGCGAATGGTCTTGGTCGAGGAGGCGCTGGCAACGGGCAATCTGGCGATCCGCGCTGGTGCCGCGTGCTAGGATCACGCGCGCATGCTCGACCTCGTCGACGCAGTCAAAGAATACCGCGTCCACGTGGATCATCTCGAGCAGGTCGTCCATCAGCTCACCGAATGACGCGATGCGCCCGTCGATCGGATGGAGCATCCCGCGGTCGATGCCGTAACGCTGCGCGCGCCAGCGATTCTCATTGATGATGGCGAGGCGGGCGAACGGTGAACTGCTCTGGCCGCCGTCGGTCTTGCCGGAGGGCGCGCGCGTCAAGGCGCGGCACAGACAGCGGAACACTGCAGCAATGCACAATCCATCCTCGATCAGCGGGCACACATCCGTGATCCGCATTTCAAGCGTTGGAAAGCGGGCTGACGGGCGCAGATCCCACCAGATCTTGGTGCCGTCCTCGATGATCCCGGCTTTGCAAAGCATCCCGATCGTTCGCTGATAGTCGCGCCAGCTCGTGAATTCCTCAGGGATGCCTTTGCGCGGCGTGGCGTCGTTGATGGCCGTACGATAGGACTTGAGGCCCGTCGCTTCGCCCTGCCAGAACGGCGAGGACGTCGACAACGCGAGCAGCATTGGCAGGAACGGGCGAAGTTCGTTCATGAGGCGTATCCGCTCGGCGTTGCTCGCGATGCCAACGTGGACGTGCAGGCCATTGACGATCATGCGCCGCCCCAAACCCTGCAGGTCGTCCGCGAGGCTCGCGTAGCGTGGCGCATCTGTATGCCTTTGATTGCGCCAGGGCGCGAAGGGATGGGTTCCGGCAGCAATCGGAGCCAGCCCGTGTTCGGCGGCCAATCTCGCAATCACACGGCGGCAGCGCAGAAGGCTGCGCCGGGCCTCGGACGGCGTATCGCACACGGGCGTGCCGATCTCGATCTGGGAGCTGATGTATTCCCGGCTGAAGCGTTGGCCAAGCTTTTTCTCGCAGGCAGCCAGCAACTCTTTTGGGGCCTCCGGGGCCAGATCGCGCGTTGCGAGATCGACGAGAAGATATTCCTCCTCGATACCAAAGGAGAACGGCGCGTGTTGGTCTGTCATGGGAACCTCGACGGTTTTGGTTCTGATTTGATGTCGGGCGATTTTGCCTTCTGACATGATCACAGTTGGAATAAGTCGCGGGATCGAACCGCTACTCGAAGGCGTTGCCGGATTCGTCCTCTACCGCCTGCGTCGTTCGCGCATACAGCTGGCGCGAGTGCTGCATCCACGCGCATCAGTAAAAACTTCGCGGCTGAAGCCGTGAGTGTCGTCGGGACGGAAATACGGCCTCGGATCGGGAAGGGGATCCGAGGCCGCCGGACATTGGTTGGCTGTTAAAACCGAGGCGCTGCCGGACGGGGGGACAGGCGGCGCCATCCAATGCAACCAACCGGGGATAAGTCCGGATAGCTATTGCCATATAAGTGCAAAAGTGCAGCGCCCGCGAGACTCGGAATCTACCTATTCGTGAGGCTTGCATTTCGGAGTTGTCTCTGGCTCCACGATATCCGCATCAAGCCGATACCGGATCGGTCGTCAACCGATCGCTCGCTTGCGTGCCATGCTTGGCCACAATATCTGCGAGCGGAACGATCCTCAGTGCCGCGCGTGCGGGCCGTGCCGATTTCTCGACTGACCGCGGGTGAGAGAGCACCTCGATTATGGTCCGTTGCGCTTCCGACAAAACGTAGTGGGCGAACAATTCGTGGTTCTCAACCGCACACGCCTTCAGCGCGTCCAATTGCGCTACGGCGCGCTGGAGAATATTCATAAACGCACCTCAAATAAACCGCAGGGGCAGCAAAGCCTCATTGTCACAACAGCACGTTTGTAGAGCGATTATCAAGTGACAGTACGGTAGCGTGCTGATGCGTAAACGCTGCGAGAGCTGCCGTCGACACGGAGATCCTTGCGGAGGCGTAAGCGCCCCATGAACGACTTCTGACGTTGGCGGCCGACTTTGGGCAGACTGCGCTGTTGCAGCGATGAGCAACGGAGCGGGAGATGGGCAGCGGGACGGGGAAGAGGCCATCGGCGGTGTCGCCGCCGACATATGG
>JANLPY010000651.1:0-3346 GCA_031367505.1 Hyphomicrobiaceae bacterium
CCGCTCCAGCGTTTGAGGTGGCGCTGCTCCTCAATCTCGTCGCGTTCCGGCGTCAATAGCACGCGCAGAAACTCGCCGTAGCCATGCGTGCCGCCAACGTCCTCGGGCGGGCAGCAGCGCCCGCCCTCGATGCATGACGCCTTCTTCGGGGCGGGCTTCACGACCAACTGCTTTTCCAGCGTCACCCGATGCACCCAGTTGTCGCCGAAATCGTAGACGTATTCGAACGATAGCGCGTCCACGCGGTAGAGGCAGAAATCCTTGAGCTGGACCTCGGTCGCATCGAAGGTGCGCGGCTCGTCGTCGTCGATCCGCTCGGCTTTGGCGAATTCGGCATCACCGTAGCGCAAACCGCCAATGACGAACTGATGCAGGTGGCTGTCGGTCCAGCCGAACGCCGCCTGCAGGATGGGATGGAGCTGGGCAAGCGTGAAAGTCAGCGGCACGACCAGCCGCCGCCAGACAGGCGGCTCGATGCCCTCGATCACCACATGGATTTGGATGGCGGTCGGGTCGTCGAAGACGAGGCGTTGTGTAGTTGTGTCAGTCGTCACCAGATCCCCAATCAATTCGGTTGCCGCCAAACGATGCTTCAGAGCGTCCATTACTCGTCGGCAAAATAGTCTTCGTCGAGCTTTTTGATGATAATCGTCCGGTCTTCGCGCACGCCAACGCCGTGGCGCACGAGCAGGCGGCCGAGTTCTTCACCGTCGATCAAAATGATCCGATGCTGCGTGCTCGCCGCGCCCTTTTTGGCGTCTGCGGTGAACTTGGATGACGTGACGAACACACCCTTGCTGGCGCGGGCGATTGCAAGGCTGCCGATGAAGCCACGGATCGTCTCGGGGCCGATGTTGCTGCCATCTTTGTAGCGCTTGGCCTGGATGTAAATTGCGTCGAGGCCGAGGGCATCCTGCTGGATGACGCCATCGATGCCGCCATCGCCGGTGCGGCCAAGCCGCTTCCCCATCTCCGGGTCGCCGCCGCCGTATCCCATGGCGATCAGCAGGTCGACGACGATCTGCTCGAACCGGGCAGATGTGACACTCCTGACGCGGGCAAGCATGTCGGCTTCGATGGCGGCACTGATCAGGTTGGCGGCGCTGTCGATCTGATCATCGGGGGTAGCGGATGAAGACGCTTCGATAATCGTGGCATCAGGCGGCGCATCGGAGGAGGTGGACTTACCATTTTCTGCCCACCATGCCGCGAACGCTGGAATGGTGAGGAGCGTCTTGCGGTCGATTGGGCCAGGGGTGGCCGCGAGAAACGCACGCCCTTCCTTGCTGATGACGAAATGGGCGCGCCGCGTTGCTTCGAGCAATCCCGCCCGCACCAGATACCACTTGGACCAAGCACAACGATTGGCAAATGTCGTCTGTTTGCCGCTTGGCAATCGTTCAGTCAGTTCAACTTCGGTCAGCCCGAAGTCTTTGGCGAGATCGGCAAGCAGGCTGGCCATGCTGGTCTCCTGGCCCAACGCCGCCATCCGCTTGAGCAGCGGCGCCATGATCTGTTCGTAGGTCGGTAGAGGCATGCTGCACTCAATAGCTAGGACAACTTGTGTGATGAAGCGGAACCGGCATCCCTCTTTTGCTGCACGTGGATTGATGGTGCCAAGCTCGGCTCTCTAGCCCATCATGCCTCGTATTCCTCGGCTTCGACAGCTACTCGCGATGCATGCGATCGATCAGGTAGTGAAGGCCGAGAAGCGTTGAGACCAAGAGGCTCGCGCACATGGCGAAGTAGAGCGCAAGCCAAACGACCCTCAGAACAGCGACGAACTTCACGGTGGCGAAAGATGGTGCCACCATCAGCGACACCACCCCGAGTCCAAATAGAAGGATGGCCAGGAAGGCGCAGTAGCCGAACAACACAACCAAAAACCTGCGGCGGGTGAACGCCTCTTCGTTGACTTCGCCGCCTCGCGTTACCTTCAAGACTGGGGGGCGGCCTTTCATCGTTTGATCAAGCGTGTCGTTCTTGAAGGTGGCAATCGCGGCAAGGGCGGCAATATAAAACCCGATTAACGTATTGAGCAGACCATTGACCGTGTTGATCAGGCCCTTGTCGGTCAGCACAGGCGGGCGGACCGGTAACACAAGGAAGCCGATAAGCGCCACCAGGGCGAGAATGCCGGGGATGGTCCACTGATACGCTCGCAGGTCCGCACTCTGCAGCCGCAGAAACGTGAGAGGCGTAAGAAGCTTCAGACGCCTAAGCATCCTTCACGTCCCGCTTAACCACCTTGCTGCGGATGGCGGACATTTTTGCCACCATGTCGTCCCGCAGCCCCTCATACCGCTGCGTGAGAACCGGATCGAAGTCCTTCACCGCCTCGTGCTGAACAAACGCCTGATCAAGGATGTTCTCCTTGTCCTCATCTACCTCAGTGCGTCGGATCTGCCCGTCCGCCGTTTTGATCCGGATGAACATCTTTGCATCGGCTTTGGGATGCCCACGCCGAAATCCGTTGCGGAGAAAGTCGCGCGCCTTGCTAAAAACACCCCGAGCCTCGTCGAGGTTGATTTGGCGCTTTACCTGCCAGCGCGTCTCGTGGATGCGGTCCCGCACCACGCTGTCCTCGTCCAAGCCATCCTCGTGTTGTTCGACGTGCTCCACGAACTCAATGTCCTGTAGCTTGCCGCCGCGGAGCGCATCCCCGATTGTGCCTGATTCATAACCCTCCACGTCAAACACGAGTCCAGTGGTGCGTTCGCGGCCCGTTTCAGCGACATAAGTCTTGCGAAGGCGCTCGTCCTGGGCAAGCCATGTGAGGTGATCCTTGATCGCGTGCAAGTGAATGCCAGGGACCTTCTCGGCAAGTAGTAGATGGCCTGCGGTCTTCGAGTGCGCGGCCGTGCCGAGCGCGACGTGAGCGACATAGTAGCTGCCTTCGTCGCTGCGTTTCTTGACGTCGCGCGGCTTGAGGGTCTTCAGGTTTATGTATGAGAAGTCGGCGGCATTCTGGTCGCCAACGTGGGCGAGAAACCAGTAGATTCCGTCGCGCTCCTCGACGTCGGAGAGCCACATCAGGCGTGGCTTTCGACCACCAAACTCGCGGATGTGCTTTCCATCGGCAAGTAAGCTTTTGGCGACAGTTATCAACTCGTTCAACGTCGTGGTCGGCGCGTTGGCTCCGGCCTTCTTCGGGTTTCTCAGCATCACATTGCCGACGACGATCCATCGGCGATCTATTGGAAGTGCCATGGCCTATGTGTTCCCTCTTGGGCGGTCGACGGTCACAGTTCCCCCTTGAACGCGCGGTCGAGGGTGGCAGGGAGGAGTGCGTCGAGTTCGGCAGCTGTTTCGGCCTGCAACCGCTTCACGGCGTCGACCTTTGCCT
>JANLPY010000689.1:0-2842 GCA_031367505.1 Hyphomicrobiaceae bacterium
ATCGCCTCCACCTTCGCCTTCTCGATCGTGAAGCCCGCTTCCAGTTCCGCCAGCCGCGGGTGCTGTGAGGAGAGAAGATGAGAAATTGTAACAAACTTTGAACCCTTGTAACAAAAGCTTGCTGCTCCCCTGCGTTGAGCGTAGAAACCGCGCATGGCAAATTCCTCCACATCCTACCGAAAGAAGTGGCAAGCGGGCGATACAACGGTAATACGGGTTCCGAAGGAATTTGCCCCGCGACTCGTTAAGCTTGCGCGTCTCTGGGATCGCTCGTTTCCGTTGTCAATCGCAAGGGATAGTCAGGCGTTGGTCGAGGCGGCGCATGAGGTCGCCCTCCTTCGGCGACACCTTGCAATCTCAGAGCCGGGAGAAGTCCTGTTCTATCAAGAAATCGGAGTCACTGGCGATAGAGCCGTTAGGGTAATCGCGGATGGGATGGGTGGTGCGAAGTTGCTAGATTCGGAAGGACCGTACGATGTGGACCATATTAGTCACGAAGAGATTGAATACCCTTCGGAATCGGCGGCTTGTCGAGCCGCAGAAAAGTATCTGAGCAAGAAAAAGAATCCCTCGTAGTCAGTCAGTGCGAGAACGGTTGCCGTATTCGCGGCGAAACTCTTCATGGACTACTCGAAGAACCTTCTGGCGGTCTTCGATGTCAATAAGGCCCTTTGCTAGTTGAAGGAGGTCTGCGGTTGTCAGCGGTTGGATGCGCATGTTGATGAGATATTCCTTCACGCCTTGAGTGAGTTCGTCGATGACCAGAACAATTTTCCCGTCCGCAAATCGTTGCTGGTCAAAGTTGCCTTGCAGTTCCTCGTAGATTTTCTTTGCGTCTGCTTTGGTGACAACCCGGAGTTTTTTTAACTGATAGACGACACCGAAGTTCGTGGAAACGTCCACGCCGTGATCGTGGGAGGCCGTGGTGGTATCGCGATAAATCCGGCAGGCGAACTTTTCGAGATGCACCTTGAGGAGAGCGAAACTGAAGACCTCGAAATTGGCAGGGTTGAGGCCGATATTTGACTCAATGGTGGAGAAGAATAGTTCGCGGTCTTCGCTCAGCTTCAATCGACCGGCGCTGGTGCCGAGCGAGGGGATGATGCCGAGCTTACCTGAGATGTAGCTGCGCACAGTCCCGGGTATCCAAGCAACCAACGATTTGGCATTGGCCGCGAAATTCGATTCGAGGTCGTAACGCAGGTGACCGGTCGATTTAAGAACTTTATAGCGGGACATGCGCGTGCCGTAGGCGTCGTAATATTTTGGGGGCTTCGCTACTTCGGGTGGGTGGAAAAGACCGCTGCGAGCGCCCGATTGCCGATTGACCGGCCTTCACGGGATCGCGCCGGGGACTTCTGCCTTCGGCCTCTTCGCACATATTACGGGGGATTCTGGCTTCTGCTGGAGGGCATCCTGTTTCCTTCAAAGGCCCATAGTGACTTGCTCCGAGGGTCTTTGAAGGGGACAGGATGTGGGGGCCACGGCGCGGAGCGGCGAAGCCATACCCACTTGAAACAGCGAAGCGCCATATTTTGCGCCGAGGTGGAGATCGTGACCGAGGAATTCGATCATCCATTTCAACGCGCTCCCGTAGGTGCGCCGGACGTCACGATCCAAGAACTCGATTTGTCCGGTGCGCTCGTGCTCACGGAGTAAACCTAAGGTGATGATCGGATTGATGACGCGCGTCTGCGAGTTGCGAAGCATCCGTTTCACCTGCTCCTGACAAGCAATGAGACCCTCAGTTTGCATAAGTCGGAAGCGATCGGCGAAGGGTTGGGACTTTAGTCTGGAGTTGGGGCATGAGGCGCTTTGGCCCCGAACTGCGGAAATCAGGGCGGCGATTTTTGTCGGGGAATGGCAGGCCATGGCCGAGCCATTCTCGGAGAATTGCGAACTGTGAGGGCATGCCCTCTCCGGAGAAATAGACGGCTTGGATTTCCAGCGCGCACCAGTGGAGCGAGGGTTTGCTTTCATCAATGAGCACCATGTCGATCTGCCCGACGGCATCGGGGTCGTCCTCCGGGAGTCCGGTGTTGCCGAGCAGGAACGGAACCTCGCGGATGACAGTGGGCTTTGCGCAGCTGAGCAACTCCTTGCCTACCCAGTCGAATACGGTTCCGGCTTCGCGGAATCGGTGTGGGCAAAGGCTCACGATTGTTTCGTCCGCGGCTACCGCGAGGGAGTCTTTGGGCTGGTAAAGGCGGAAGCTGCAAACGCCACCATTCTTGTTGCAGGTGGAACCGCGGAAAGGACACGGCTGGCTTTTCTTCGGCGCGGAAGCGAGACGCCGGATGTCATCAGCGCTGAGGTCTTCGAGGCAGTGGCCGTAGAGTTCGGCGATCCCGTAACGCGAGGCGGGAGGTTTTTTTGGATTGGCCATGCGCCGGGAGTTTCAGCGGTTCGCTTTGCGGATGTCGAGGTCGTGGTTCTCCCTCGTAGCCAAGTTGAGCACTTGGCAACGCCGTTTTTGCGCGGGGAAGCTGAGCTTCGTGGTGAGGGGCGGGACTGCCTGGAGCCAGTGCGGCGGCGCGTGAACCCGAACACCCCACACCGCGCAACAACAGTCAAAAGCCGGTTTGTCTCCCTTGCGTCTCTCTGCACGTTGCGGACATGGAGATCATTTTCAGCATTACCCAGGAAGCCGATGGCGGGTTCGTGGGCGAGTGTCTTTCGCAGGACATTTTCACCCAGGGCGATCCATGGGATGAATTGCGCGCCAACGTGAGAGAAGCGGTGAGCGCGTTTTTTTTCGACCAGCCCAAGCCCTCGGTGATCCGGCTGCATCTGGTGCGTGACGAAGTGCTGGCGGTGGCATGAAACTGCCGCGGGATCTGAG
>JANLPY010000693.1:0-1532 GCA_031367505.1 Hyphomicrobiaceae bacterium
AAATCCATTTGGGATCAGTTGAACGATACTGCCCCGCGCTCCGACGGCGTTTTCGGCGACTTGCAGAACTCGGCGCCACGGTCGCCCTTCGACCAGATCAACAGCACGGCGCCCCGCGCTCCCTTTGACCAAATCAATGACACCGCGCCTGTGCGTGCGCCTGACACGGACTTAGCGGGCGAGTAGCTTGTCACACGTCGCCAATTCCTCCTGGGGTCCGCTCGTCGGGCCCCAATCGTTTTATGGGTCCAACGGGACGGAATTGGATTACGCCAATCCGGAAAGGCTCTCAAATGACTGTGATTATCATGACGCGAGAGATGGGCACGCTCGGGTCGGATGTCGCGCTTGGGCTCGCAGAAACGCTGGATCTGAGAACCGTCCATCATCGGGATAACCGAGGTCCGTGTCCTCGTTGGCAATGATGACATCCTGCGTGATGGCCAGCGTCACGCCGGCGCCGCGCGCCCGGCCGTGGCACAGTCCGTCTGGTGCGATCCGACAGCCGACTCGATTTTGACGGGCGGACGGCTGGTCCGGGTCGGGCCACTCGGACCTACCGGAGGAATTCGAGCACGGCTGCCCAGGATGCCTGCGCGGCTTCCGCATTGTAGCCAAGCCTGCCGAATTCGGCGCGCTCTGGCAGGCTCCGCTGATCGAAGGCATGGCGGGCGTTCGGATACAACACTGTGTGTAGGGTTCTGGGAGGCGCCCCTTTAAGCGCTTGATCGCAGAGGGCAGGAAGAGCAACCTCATCCATGGCGCCCATCAGCATCAAGACAGAGATGCTAGTCGACGACCATGGCAGCGTGCGACGGCAATCGGGATAGTACGTTACGGCCTTCGCGAGCAGGGGTGATCCCGGAGGCATCGCCTTAACCGCCGCGAGCACGCCTCCACCACCATAAGACCAGCCAATGACGTAAATCCTGTCAGAGTCGAGGCGTGCTTTGCCCCTGATCCAGGCCGCGGCTTCAAGAATATCGGCGGCGACCTCAGCAGGGGAGACATTGCGGCCGCCGGCACAGTCGGTCAAATGGCGGCGGCCTATGTAGTCCACGAATACGATGACGTATCCGGCGGCCTGCAGTTGGCTCGCGCGCTCGTCGTAGTGATTGATTCCGTTGCGGGCGGCAAAACCTGAACAGCCTGGAACAAGCAGCACGGCAGGGTTCGAGGTGCCATCTGGGGGCAGTAGGACACGAAAGGGTTCGGCTGCAAGAGTGACGGTGGCGGCCAGTGCCGCTGCGGCAAGGGACAGATAGTATAGAAACGTTCTTCTGCGAGCCGATGGCATGAGAAGGTAGTCCCGTAGCTCCGAGGCGTCGGCGGACCGGGCGCAGCGGCGGCCATTTGCGAGGTCAGACAGCAAAGTTCGAGGTCCGCAACGGATCTTGTGTCACGAGCGTAGCCGGTCCACACGGCTGAGCGCAACTATATGGGAGATGAAGCAAGGCCCTTCGGATTCGGCGATCAGGTCGCTGATCCCAAGCCACCGCGAACGGCTGTCGTCAAAAAGCAATGGTCGTGAG
>JANLPY010000709.1:0-11413 GCA_031367505.1 Hyphomicrobiaceae bacterium
AGAACCTCCATTGGGTTCCAGGGTAAAGCCCGCGACAGACGATTTTTTGCAGCGCGCGGGCGTGATTTTCATGGGTCTGGTAAGTCCGCTACTGTGTACTTGACCTTCGATCACGCAGCGGCGATGCATGCCTGCTTGCCGCGCTGTGCCGACCGCAAAGTTATGCCGATGAATGCCGACGGCAGCAAAGACCGCCACCGCATGCGCAATTATCACATGTTGATCGAAGCCTTCCCGTGGCAGCGTCATGCCATAGACGGGTGTTGACGGCGGCACTCACCGCCATCACCAGCATCGCCAGTGCGCCCCCCGTGCTTTGCCTGTTCCGTTGCTCCTCGGACCCCGAGTGGCAACGGAACCCCTGATCCACTGCCTGCGTTACGCATGGTACCGAACTACAACCCAGGGATAGAACAATGACCTACACAAGACCGCCTTCATCGAACTGGAAAGTCATTCACCGACATGACGAAGACAAGCGACAACGTCGTGAAGAAAGTCACTGATACGACCGGATGATTTGTCGCCAATCGCGCCACAGACTTCACGCAGAAGGACTGGAGGCAGGCAGCAGTGAGCTAGTGCGGCGCAGAGGCTTGGCTCGCACGTCCCGCGGGAGTTACTCTGGTTCATCAGTTCGTCGGCGTGACTTGCCACCTTTACTCCCCAAGGCGGCGGCGCGCTCACGATCAATTGAAAAATTTCCCGAACTGCGTTTGGGGGTCCGAGTAGCAGGGGAATAGAAAGTCCGGTTCAGGTAGGTAGATGGTTGATTTGATTGAGGTTTTTGACGGATCCTCGATCGCCAGTCCGCCGCTATGTCCGGGCAGCGGTGGCTACTATGCCAGCCAGGTAACCTATTGATTTGTCAGTCACCGACCACTTGCGCGCTTGACGCGACCTGTGCGAACCCGAATTTCGGGACCATCCATGCGCAAAATCAGAGACGTTCTGCAGCTTCAAGCCGATGGCAGTTCTGCGTCGTCTTCGGCCTTGAAATACCCATCGAGACGACGATAGGCAAATCCTGCCTTTTCCATTGTCACGTCCAAGCGGTCTACGGACAGATTTAAGTTCTGCATTGCATCCAACAATCGCTCAAGGGAGGCCAACACATAGTAGGCTTTAACCCGCGTATCGAGCAGCGGCATCGAGTCTACCAGCGACAGCTCCTCGACTTCCGAGAAAAGCAGCATGTAGAGTTCAGCCAATTGCTCGTCTGCGCTGGCCTGTCTCAATGCAAACGCAAAGTCCGTACGATGTTGGAGATACTGTGAGATCGGCCCTACCTTGTTTGGTGGTATCATCTGCGAGAGGAACTGAAGGTGGGCATGTATGCCTTCCGATCCCGCGAACAACAGCAGCGTCCCCCAGTTCATTTGATCGATCCCATTTATGACTGCACGCCTTCGTCCGATAAAGCGTGCTGCTCGATCTGCAAGCGTCGGTGACGTCTCGGAGGCGTCCTTGTATTCCTCTTGCACTGTGACGTAAGCGCTGACAATTGAGCTGGCGTCGGTTTGCAGTGCTTCCATTGCTGTTTTTTCTACTTGTTCGTAGGTAACGCGAGATTCGTGTTGGACTATGTATTTTGTAAATGCGGCCGTTGCGATGGTCGCAGCCAGAGAGCCAAGCGCCTGCCGGAAAGTGGGTCCTTTGGGGTCGAACAATTCCACAAAGACCGCGGGCGCGAAATGGAACAGGGCACCGAGTGCTGTGGCCAGAAGGACCACCACTACCAATGCGATTACGGCTATGCGCTTCGACATTTCTTCAAACTCCGTTTGCGGCTCAACTCAGCACCCATCCACCACTTCGACCAGATCCGCCTGCTCGACGACGTACGACGTTCCGCCATCGAAATCGCAACACTCCTTCATGAATTCAACGACGTTGCCGACCTTGCGCGCAGGTATCGATGTCGACTGGGTCATGGCGCCGTTCGCGGCTGAGGCTCTCGCACGGGCCGGCAAGCTCGACGAGGCGGAGTCCGCCGCCCGCGATCTGCTGACCCGCTACCCCGAGGTGCCCGACGGCTGGGACCGCCTGGGCATGGTGTGTACGAAAAGCGCGGCGAGAACCGGCAAGCTGCCAACTGCTACCGCAGGCTGATCGACTTCATCCGGCAACGCGCCGACGACTTCGACCCCGAGACCATCGACGACTACGCCGCCCGCATCGCCAAGCTCGACCCGCCCGCTGCTGGCTGACCCTAAGCCTCGCGATCGGCGAGGGCGCCGCAACTGTCACCCTCGGTGACCGTGATCACGCCGCCCGGAGATCACCCTCAGATGCCGAGGCTGGGGTTACATGCCCATGGTGTTCCCGTCATGGGAGGTTGGCCGATGACAGGGTTATGGCCCGATCCAGGCTCTCTGACCTATTCAATGAGATCAATCCCAGCGTCGATAGCAGTCGAAACAAGAAGCCATTTTTTTCGACCGGCCTCGAAAGGCAGCATGAGTCTATAGTAGCGGCTGCGCACTCGACCGTAGCTTCCCCAGTTCGCGAGCATATCGACGTCTTCCATGAGAGGTTCGCGGGCCTCCTCTACTCTCTGATAAACGGTCACGCAGTCCCGCGCGTAAGCCGCATCGGGGCCTGACGTCAACGGGGCGCCGATATTTGCTTCCAACCACTTCATGACATACGGCGAATTGCATTGCCCGAAGTGCGCGATCCGCCACTCGGGGCTTTCCAGCAACAACCAACGTGAACCGAGCAGCGGATCGAGCAAATCAAGGTCGGCTGTCGGCTCGAAACTGGACCGCCGGGAGCGCCAGAAATCTACCGATGCGAGGAAGCCGGCTGAATTTCGCGGGTCGTCAAGAGAACGTGATCGGTGCCGTATTTGGCCAGTCCCGTGGATTTCCATAAGCCGGTCCACGCGTTGCGGCGTCGTCCGTGCATCCTGTAAAAATTCGTAGTGCCAACGTTGGCGTACGAAATAGGAAAGCAGCACGCGCGGCGGGCGGGTAGAGTTGAGCCAATCTTGAAGCCGCGACCGTGCAGCCGGCGTCGTCAGAGCCGGACGCAGGCGTATGCGAATGTGGCCCGACCGCTCCAACCACTCTACACCGCCATGGACGGTCACGGCGTCGAATGCAAAATCATCCGCAAGAAAGGGATCGGCGTCGCCGATTTTGACGTCGCCGCTTGGAGCAATTAAGTACGATGTCATGGTGTCCCCCCCCGACGACCTGAGCTACCGTACTATCGGGTTGCAAGTGCTGACAAGCCCTGATCATCGGCAGGCTGACGTGCGGTTGCGTGGTCAGTGGCCGGTGCAGATCGCCCGTGCCGTCGAGGCGCCAGCGCCGATGCAGGCCGAGCGGATCGACGGGCGCATCCCTAAGGCCTGCGTGAGCATCGATCCGCTGAAGCTGGCGCAATGCCGGTTGGCAGCGCAACAGCATCGGACTGACCTATCCGCAATACCTCGTGATGGTGGCTCTTTGGAGCGGGGATGCCGTGACAGTAGGCCATCTCGGCTAACAACTGGCGCTCGAAACCGGCACGCTGACGCCGCTTCTCAAACGGCTCGAAGCTATGGGCTTCCTCACGCGACGGCGCTCAGAGACCGATGAGCGCCGGTGGGCTTGCACGACATGCACGGCAACGCCTGGGAGTGGGTCCAGGATTGCTATACCGACACCAACAATGGCGCGCCCACTGATGGCACGGCGGGAGCCGAAATAGAAGCTTGTCGCCGTGTGGGCCGCGGCGGTTCCCGGAACGACCTTCCACAGTTCCTCCGCTCGGCCTACCGCAACGGGGTCACCACTGACGACCGGGGCGACAACCTCTCTTTCCGGTTGGCCAGAAAGTTAAATCCTTGATCCTCACTGCTTTACCTCTTGGGGTTTGCGGCGTAGCCCCATGCGCGCAGATCGGAGCGGCGGTCGAGGCCCACTTCCAATTCCTGATGTGGACCCAGCAAGCGGACTCGAAGCGGACACACGCGCTCAACTATGGCGCAGCCAGGTACGCCGCGATCGCCTGGCGGCATGTATTGTCCCAAGTCTCGTTCAGCTGACCTCGATAGAACCCTAGTCGCTGCAGCTCAGCTTTTACACGTTGGATCGTTGCAGGGGCCCATCCTGTCATTTCGCCGGTCAGGGCCTTCTTGGCATCCTGGTCGTCAGCCTTGGCGGCCTGAAGGATAAGGACCGCAGCCCGTGCCGGGTCTTGAGCGATGCCCTTACCCTCATCGGCAAACACAGCGAGAGCGTAGGCGGCGCGGCTGTTGCCGGTCTGCAATCCCTTCTCGTACCATTCCGCGCCAGTCGCCTCGTTCTTTTCGACGCCGAAACCATTGGCGTGAAGGATCGCGATGTTGGTCATGGCATCGCCGTCGCCTTTTGCCGCCGCCAATTCGTACCACGAGCGCGCCTTCACGTAGTCGACAGCGACACCTTGGCCCTTGTGGTAGAAAATGCCGAGTCTCGTCATCGCTGATGCGTCGCCCAATGCTGCAGCTCGCTCAAACCAGGTCCGCGACTTCGCAAAATCCACGTCGACTCCGAGACCGTCCCGATAGATGATTCCGAGATTTCGGATCGATGCAGCTTCATTTTTTGCTGCGGCCTTCTCGAACCATTCGCGCGCTTTTGTCAGATTTTTTTCGACGCCGGTGCCCGCGCTATACGCAAGCCCAAGCTGCAGCATCGCTTTGGCGTACCCGGCGGCAGCGGATCTGCGGTACCACTCCAGTGACTTGTCGGTGTCCTTGGTGACGCCCCAGCCATTGGCATAGAGAGCGGCAAGATTTCCCATGGCGATGGCATTGCCGTTCGCCGCCGCTCGCCCATACCAGGCACTTGCTTTGACGAGGTCCTGATCGACCCCGAGCCCGCGGGCATAAATGACGCCCATATGGTTCATGGCCGATGCATCGCCACGCTCGGCCGCTGCCTCGAACGCGAGACGTGACCTGGCGAGGTTCTCGGGGCTCGCCTCGAAGCTGAACGCTGCGCGGTCCCGGTACTCTGGGAACAGGCGAATAGCCGTAAAGGCGGCCTTCTCGGAAATAAGCAATCCCGCAATGGCCGCCACTAACGCCAGCTTGCCGAACGATGGCCATTGGCGGTCCCTGCGCCATACGGCAAACACGAGGCCCGCGATCGCTGCGCCAGTCAGTGCGCCGCCGAAGTGAGCCGCGACGTCGATCGTCATACCGGAGGGACTATTGCGCGGAATGAGCGCGGGGATCAGAAACTGGGCGCAGCTCGTCAGCGTCGTGGTCCTCTCGGCGCCGGCCGGCAATCGAAACGCCAACGCGGCGACCGCCGCTATCACGGCCATGATCGCGCCCGAGGCGCCGACCGAGACCACAGTCTCGGCGCCCGTGACAAACGACAACCACGCTCCGCCGATGCCTCCGAAAAAATAAATCGTTCCGAACCACGCGCGCCCAATCATGTTTTCCAGGGCGGAGCCAAGGAAATAAAGAGAAATCCCATTGAACGCCAAATGCAGGAGATCGCCATGCAGCATTGGTCCGACCAGCAGTCGATGCCACTCTCCGGAATTCCGAATGGCCGACGGATAGATGCCGCCGAAGGCAATCAGAGAATTGGGGCTGATGCCCAGAAGGGGAAGGGACAAGCTATCCAGCGAAAACAACACCTCGCCAAGGAATATCAAGGCGAGGGCGCCAAGTATGGCGTGGGTCAGGTAGGCGGGTGGCTCCGGAACGGCGGCTGCCGATTCGGGAGCGGTCGCAGGGGTCGTCTCGCTGGTTTCGCGCACGGCTGCTCCATCCGTCTCAAAAACCGTCGGTTGCTGAGGTTAGGGAACACGCAACGATAACTGCTACGAGTCCAATGTTGGCCTCAGCGCATTATTGGGACACAGATATCCGACATCTCGGACATAGCGTGAACGGCCTACGCCGAGCGGCGTGCAGTCTCGATCGCGGCACGAAGCGCCGCGACGTCCTGTCGATCAAGACCTTTTATTAATGAGGCACCGCCGTTCTTAGTTACAATCAACAATCCGAGCCCGGCACTAAGTCTGAACCATTGGTACGCCAATATCCCACTGCTCATGAAAAGCGAGACTGCGGGAAGCGGTTCGGGGACTACATTTATCCCGACAAGCCGTAGAATGAATGTAACGGCAGAGACCGCGAGACCAAACAGCGCCAAGCGTCGTAATCCTGTTCGCTCGTCGTATGGAGCGACTTCTGCGATATCCTCAATCCGAAACGCTTTGCCTCGGAGTGTGGCCACAGCGTCTGTGATACGCGCGTTCGGCGACTCGTATATGAGCCCAGTCATCGATTAACTCCAAAGTGGAAGCGCAGCGGGATGCGATTGCGGTCATCCGGCGCGAAATGCTCGTCAGCCGGCGTCGTTCGAAGCAACGCTCCGGACCGGCAACCGGCAAGAACGAAACGCTCTCCACTAAAACCGGGGAGGTCCACCGCTCGGCATCCGTTCGCCTCAGCATCATCATGATCAGTTCTCCCGAGATGGCGCGCGCCAGAGGGTGTGGCGAGAGACGCCGATCTCCTTGGCGACTTCACCGCGTGTGTAATCGCCGGAGCGCAGCAACGCTTGTGCTTTCTTGAGGTCATCCACCGCGATGCGCTTCCGCCATTGCCGGATGCTTACAACGAAACGGCGCGTCCCCTCGCGAGGAAGGGACGGGCCAGATTGGAACAGACAACGACGTCTCAGTCACCCTTCGACGGAACCACTTTACTGCGGAGCCTCGGGTGCTGGTGCGGGCTCGGGAGCCGGGGCGGCCTCGACGACCTTCACTTCAGGCTTCACATGCTCGCCAGTCTTGTGCTCGACCGTCTTGTACTGGACCTGCGGGCAGACCCAGACCTTGCGAAGCTCGTAGCCGTATTTCTGAACCTGCCAGAAGCAGTTCGTCGGCGCATACGACGTCACGACATGCGGCTTGACGTAGGTCGGAGCGGAATAGCTGTGGCCGTGGCTGGTGCCATAGTGGACCGGCTTGTAGGCGTGGACATGGGCGTGGCCGTAGGTCTGGTGGCTGTGGTGAACATGCGCATGGCGGCTGCTGTGATGGCTGTGATGCCCGGCGAAAGCCGGAGTTGCCACGAAGGCCAGGGCGGCAGCGGCGACGGCGAGGGTGAGCTTGGTCATCTAAGGTCTCCGTTGGGTTCCGGTGCTGTCCGGCTGAAGGGGTTCGATCCGGTGGGATCCGATGACCTCACTATGGCCCTCATGGCCGCGAACGGCTGTGCGCCAGCTCACAGGCCGGACTATATCCAAGCCCGATCGCGAACCCCGTAGTCCCCGGCCGCGCTGAGCCTGCTGATCGGGCTCCGCGTACCTCGCAGAAGGGACCGACTGAGACCATGCAACACAATTGGATGGCGATAAGGGGAGCAGCGCGTTGGGGGCGATTACTTCCGCTCGCCGAAGAGCTGCAGCAGATCGAGGAACAGATTTGCGAAGTCGAGAAAAAGGTTCATGGCGCCCCAAACCGCCGCACTACCGAGCGCTTCACAGTCTCCTGCAATCGCAAAATACCGATCCTTGAGTTGTTGTGTGTCGTAGGCGGTAAAGCCTGCAAAAATGACCACGCCAGCAGCGGCCTTAGCGAACGTCAGCACATCGGATTTAAGGAAGATGTTGATGAACCCGGCGAGGAGGAGCCCGGCTAACCCCATGTATAGGAATGTACCCCAGCCCGACAGGTCGCGCTTGGTGACGTAGCCGTAAAGGCTGAGAGCTGCAAACGAAGCCGAGGTGATCGCTAAAATTTGGAAAATGGCTGAGAGCTTGTAGACGACGAAAATCACGGATACCGATGCGCCCATCGTTGCGACGAAGGTCCAGTAACCGATTTGCGCTGCGATGAGCCCAAGCCACGCTTGCGCTATGGCCATGACGATTATGATGGCGATCGGGGCGAGGCAGAGAACCCACATCACCGGTGAGGAATAAAGCGCCTTGCCCAGGCCCGTCAGCATCGTGCCATTTGATAGCTTTATGACGGCCAGTGCTGGATCTGTTGTCGTCGCCAGCTTGAAAATCAACCATGCCACGACCGCAGAAACCCCGAGACCGGCAGCCAAGTAGTTGTAGACTTGGAGCATGTGGGTCCGTAGGCCCGTGTCCACGTGGATTTGGTCTGTGACGTTGACAGTGGAGTTCGATGTTGTGGTCACGACAATTCTCCCGGTTGGCCAACAAGTGACACTTCGGATTCAGTGGAAGTTCAGGCCAAGGAGTTGACGAGGCTTGAGCTTGTTCTGATGCGTTCTCGACCTTCTCTTTCGCTTCTGTTCCACGGGTTGAGCCGCTAGCCCTGGCTATCGCCGTGCTTTTGTACCGAGGCCGGGGTGGCAAGGATGGCGAGAGCGCCCGTGATGGCGGCGAGCGCGAGCTTGGTCTGTAGTCTCCGTTGCTTTCCGGCTGAATGGATTCGATCCATTGTGATCCGCAGCCACAATGGCCCGGAAAGCCTGGGTCGGCTGTGCGCCAGCTCACAGGCCGGACTATTTCCGCTCCCGATCGCGAACCCTGTATTGGCCTCGAACCAATATTCGTCACCAGGCGTCGTGGCGGAGCGTGCCGGGGTCCCCGTCTCTCGCCGTGTTCAGGCGCCGTTGCAAATATCAGGATATGTGCAACACACTGGCAACGTTCGCGATTTCAATGGCTTACGTTGTTGCATAATGGCGTTGCGAATAGTGTGAGCAATTTGCTATGTTTCGCGCTGAGGAGCAATGCCCATGGCGCGACCAGACAAACAACCCGAGGAGAATAACCCGGCGCACCTGCCTGCGGTTCTCGAAGGGCTGGAACAGACCAGGCGCGGCGCGTTAGCGAGCGAGGCAGAGGTTGACGCCGCGTTCCGCAGTTTCGACGCGCCACCCCAGGCGCCGATCAACCGCACCGAGGCGATGCGCCGCCTTAGAGAGCACGAGGCCGAGCTTCGCGGCCTTGGCGTTCAGCGCCTCTTCATGTTTGGCTCGGTCGCCCGAGGCGAGGAGCATGCCAGCTCCGATGTCGATCTGTTCTTTGATCACGAGAAGGGCAAGCTCGGGCTGTTCGGCCTGATGGAAATCAAGGAGCGAGCGTCTGTCATCCTTGGCCGCCATGCCGATATCATGACGCGCGACAGCATCCATCGGTTATTGCGCCTCAAGATCGAACAATCCGCCGTGCCCGTGTTCTGATGCCGAGCCCCGCACCCATTCCCCGTCTCGCTGACATCGTCGAAGCCAGTGAGCGCGTGCGCGCACGCCTGCAGGGTGTGGCCCTCGAAGCGTTCGAAGCCGACTGGCTCAATCAATGGGTCGTCCAGCGCGGCATCGAGATCATCTCCGAGGCCAGCCGCCACCTGCCCGCCGACATGAAGGCTCGTCATCCAACGATCCCTTGGCGCAAGGTCGCCGGCGTTGGCAACGTGCTGCGCCACAGCTACGAGAACGTCGCTCCGGACATTCTGTGGACGCTCGTCAATACCGAGTTGGCCACGCTGGAGGACGCGTGTCGCGCCGAGCTCGCCGCTGAACTCGCCAAAGATCAGGGCAAGGCATAGTCCCATGCTGATCGGCTACGCCCGCGTGTCGACCATCCACCAGAACCTCGATCGCCAGCTCGGCAGTTTGCGGGCGGCCGGATGCCAGACGATCTTTGCCGAAAAGGCGTCCGGCAAGGACGTGAAGGGCCGCCCTGAACTCGAGCGCGCGATCGACAGTCTCGGCACCGGCGATGTGCTGGTGCTCGCCGAATGGGACCGAGCCACGCGATCGATGTTCGACGGCATCGCCATCATGCAGCGGGTGCATGCCCGTGGCGCCGCCATCAAGGTGCTCGACAAGCCACATCTCGATCTCACCACCAAGATCGGTCAGGGATTTCTCGCCTTCCTCTCGGCATTGGCCGAGGACGAACGCGAGCGCATCGTCAAGCGCGCCAAGGATGGCCGCAAGGCTGCGGTAAAGTCAGGCACCAAGTTCGGCCGAAAGCCGAAACTCAACGTCACTCAGCAGCGGCGCGCCCGCGAGCTGATGAGCCAAGGCCGTTCTGTCCGCGATGTGGCCGACGAAATGAACGTGCACTACTCGACAATATCGAGGCTCAACTGATGCGTCGGAAACTCAGATGGCATTTAGTGGCAAGGAATGCCGCCGCCGCCGGGCGGTGCGTGTTGTGGCGACACTGATGACCAAATAGGTAACGATTTAAAGATCAAGGAGTTAACGGTATTGCGACGTCGAAAACCCAGGTGGCTGCGGGTCATTGGGTGGCGAGCCTGGTCAGTGTTCCTGGCATCAAATTGAAGACTTCTCATCAATAGTCGAAAAGAAGTCGATGCAGGAACGATGGGCCATCGAACAAATCGATGCCGAGAACCGTTTTGAGTAGATATACCCCGACAGCTAGGAAAACCAAAGATACCGTTATCATAAACCAAAACAACAATACCGCTGCTGCGAGCATGAGCCATGGATTAGTCTGGCCTTCAGCGATAAGCCGCGATAGCTTTCGACGCTCTCGTCCGAACAGAAGTCGGACATAGAACCGCCGCGAGCCGAACGGAAGACTCAATCTATAATCTATTATATGTGAAGCACCCGGTCGGACAACGGCGGCCGTAAGTCTTTGCAAATCGGCGAAAGTGAGTTGATCAACCAAGGCCGGCGGCAGGGCTCGCACGAGATCACCAATCTGTGGTGGTGCACCGGACAACGCCGAGAGCACGGAAGGCTGCCGACCAATCGTCAAGTACGACGTGTTCATCATACGGCTCCGACAAACGATAGAACTATTGGCTTGGACTGTGCTTTGTCGCGATTTTGATCGGTTGCTGCAGCGATCGTCTGCACTGGGTCCAATATGATTAGTGCATCCACATTTGAATAGCGTTTACTATCGAATAGTAGTTTTAGTTATATTGTACGCAGCTGATCAGCCGCCCGGTCGCAGCGTCTGCGAATTGATGTGCCGGTGGAACACCTGGCCTGTATGCGATGTCCGCCAAACGACCGAGCAGCCATGTTTGGCGAGAACGGTGGGCGAGGCCCGCGCGGCCCTCCGGCACACTCTGAACATATTCAGCAAGGGCGAGCCCAGTTTGTCCGTGAGCCTGCACGCTCTTAGACAACACAGAGCGCTAGCTGCCGAATATTAAGGAGTCGATTTGGACGCCCGGATATGGGACGGCATTGTTAAGCGCTCGGTGAACGACATCTACGCCAGATCCAATCGCGCGACCATGTTTGCTGCACATGGCTTGGCGACGTGGATCGATGGCACGAGCCTCAGCCCGTGAGCAACGGATCGGTCGTTTCGAGTGGCTGGCTGAGCCTGACGCCGATGCGTGTTTCGGTGGCCCAGGCGACCACGCCGGACAACGGTCGTTCGTTGGGCCGGCGCAGCATGATGGGGTCGCCTTGCCGAGCGTCGTTGTTGCACTG
>JANLPY010000764.1:0-17717 GCA_031367505.1 Hyphomicrobiaceae bacterium
CACCTGAGCGCGCATCCAACCGGGCAACCGACGCGCTGCCGACGATCACCGCCACCGCTGGCGCAATCGGCAAATCCCCATAGAGACCGCCGCACCCTCGGCCCACAACTCCCGCGACTTCGTGCCTGGGCGCTTCTCCGACGTCGGCCAGAGCACGCCACACCGCCGTCACGCCAACGTCCGAGAAACCTGCACCATCTGAGAATGTCGCGATCGACGGGAACAAAAAGGGTCTCGGAGGTTGACCGGACAGAGTGATGGTAGCCGATGGCTCGTGGCGGTCAAGCAGGCAGTCAGTCGGTCACTTCACACGCCGCACAGCTGCCGCCATGGCACGCCGAGCGCCCCGGCGGCAATGTGCTCAGACCCTCGACCGGCGCCTCCTCGGTCAGGTCGAACAGCGAGCCGGTGACAGGGTAGTGCCAGCGGATGTGGCCGATGTCGCCGGCTCGCAGCGGGATCACGATGAACGGCATGTTGTCTCGAAAGCTGACTCCGCTTATATCATGGAGCAGCGGGAGACCCGGCAATGGCAAGTGTGACGATCAGCAACATCGACGATACGCTCGCGCAGCGGTTGCGGGCGCGTGCGGCGGCTCATGGCCGCTCCATGGAAGCCGAGGCGCAGGATATCCTGTGTGCCGCGCTCGGGGCCGACTTGCCGGAGCGGGTGCCGGGCAACTTGGCCGAGGCTATTCGTGCGATCGTGGAGCCGATTGGAGGCATCGAACTGGAACTGATGCCACGCCAACTGGTGCGCGAGCCACCGAAGTTCGAGTAGGCCGCGATGATCGTGCTCGACACCAACGTCCTGTCCGAGGAGATGAAGCCGGCACCCGATGCCGGGGTGCATGGTTGGCTTTTGGGGCAGCGCACGAGCGACCTTTTCACGACCTCGGTGACAGAGGCCGAGATCCGTCTCGGCATTGCGATCCTGCCTGATGGCAAGCGCAAGCGCGATCTGGAGACGGCGGCGTGTCGGGTGCTGGCGCTGTTTGCGGGGCGCATTCTTCCCTTCGACAGTTTGGCGGCGGTGGAGTTTGCCGGGATCGTCGCCGACCGGCGGCGGATTGGCCGGCCGATGGAGGATTTCGATGCCCAGATCGCCGCGATCACGCGGTCGCGCGGTATGACGCTGGCAACCCGGAATGTTCCGGACTTCGCCGACACCGGCGTGCAAGTGGTCGATCCTTGGAGCGTATGAAGGACCAACACGGGGAATGCGACGATAAGGGGTTGGTCGGCGATGTAGTAGGCTACAGCGATCTCACAACCCCCGACCGTAGCCGTACGGCAGAGACCTGCTCGTCTGGCGGGCTCGGTTCACGAGGTCGGGTTGCCCGAGCGGGCGGGCTATGGCAGCAGGCGCGAGATCGCGTGGGTGGTCCAAGATATCAACTCGATTTGCAATCAAAGTGCCTCTCCATACAATGGTATCGCATTGTAATTCCTACCCATTCGACCCATGAACTATTGGACGGATCTCAGCGTCACCTACGCATCGCAACGCTCTTACCTGGACGATCTGTTCCAACTCTACCCGACCATTCCCGAGGGAATTCGCGACGTCGATGCGGTCAAGTGGCAGCGCATCGAGGACGCGTTTCAATCGCGCTCCTGCGAAGCGCAGATCGATCAAGGAGCTGTTGGCGCTGCCGCTGTTCCCGGTCAAGGACAGCTACGTCGCTTATCTGAAGCGCGACCCGTCGGCCATCGACCGCAATCCGAAGACCATCGCCAGGCTATGCGGTCGCCTCTACGAGATCGGGTTGCCGAAGCTCTACGAGCGCTGCACGGAGCCGAAAGAGACGAACCGCCAGATCGGTCCACTGTTCCGCCGCCGGCTCCATTCCGGCGCGCTCGGGCTGATGCCGGTCTCCGGTGACGAGATGCTGGCGAGCAGCGGCAACGCTGTCCATGGTGGCTGAGATGCCGAGCTGAAGATCTTCGCCGCGAGGCACCTCCGCTACAGCCGCGACAAGGGGCTCGATTTCATCGGCCGCTTCAATGGCAAGTACGTGATCGGCGAGGCCAAGTTCCTGACCGACTTCGGCGGACACCAGAACGCCCAGTTCGCCGACGCCATGTCGACCCTCGCCGACACGACCACGACGGCGGTCAAGATCGCGATTCTGGACGGCGTGCTCTACATCCCCGGCAACAACAAGATGTTCAAGGACGTGACCACGACCTACGGGCACTACAACATCATGAGCGGGCTGGTGCTCCGCGAGTTCCTTTATCAGCTTTAACGCCAAACCTATGAACCCATTGGATTTCACACGAACGGCCACTTGCACTTTGATTGAGGTGATCCCTGCTGCGGCAACCAAACGAAAGCCAATCGCCACCGGCAACCTGCTGATCCACGGCGACAACATCGCCGCGATGCGAAAGCTCATCAGCGAGCACGGCCTCCGAGGCGGCGTGGACCTTATCTATATCGATCCGCCGTTCGCGACGAACACGACTTTCAGCGTGAGTGCTGGCCGCGCGAACACCATCAGCCGTGCCCGAGATGGCGAGATTGCCTACGCCGACACGTTGACGGGGCCTGAGTTCCTGAGCTTCCTGCGCGATCGTCTCGTTCTGCTGCACGCATTGCTCTCCGAGCGTGGCTCGATCTATCTGCACATAGACTATAAAATCGGCCACTACGTGAAAGTGCTGATGGACGAGGTGTTCGGCCCCGAGAAGTTCCGCAACGACATCACGCGCATCAAATGCAATCCGAAGAATTTCGCGCGCCGCGCCTACGGCAACACGAAGGATATGATCCTGTTCTACTCGAAGGGAGCGGATCCGATCCGGAACGATCCGCGCGACCCCTTCGCCGACGGCGACATCGCGCGCCTCTACCCCAAGATCGACGCCGACGGCCGCCGCTATACGACCATTCCGCTGCATGCGCCCGGCGAGACGATGAAGGGTGCCACGTCGCATCCATTCAAGGGGCTCAGTCCGCCGGCTGGCCGCCATTGGCGCACCGGTGTCGAGACGCTGGAGGAGCGGGACCGACAGGGCCTCATCGAGTGGAGCCGCAATGGTGTGCCACGCAAACGCAAGTACGCCGAGGAGCAGGACGGCAAGCGTATGCAGGACGTGTGGACGTTCAAGGACCCACAATGTCCTGTTTATCCGACCGAGAAAAATGCCGCGCTCCTGGATCACATCGTGCGTGCCTCATCGGCTCCGGACAGCATCGTGCTCGATTGCTTCTGCGGCTCGGGGACGACCCTCGAAGCCGCCGCGCTCAACGGTCGCCGCTTTATCGGCATCGACCAATCCGCGGTTGCCATCGATGCCGCGAAAAAGAAGCTGAACTCGGCCGGAGCGAAAGTGGGTCTCGTGAAGCTTCGCTGCAAATAGGCGGCCGGTGCTCATCACAGAAATTCAAGGCAGTTCTCCGAAAATCGGAGGACTTTTTTTGATGTATGCGGGTGAAAAGAAAAAAGATCCTGATGCGGACAGCGCTTGGCCATCCGCATCAGTTGTGTCGTGTCAGTCTTGATTGTCCTCGAACCTGCGTCGCACCGACTGCTCGATCCAGGTATCGACTTCGCTTTCGAGCCAGCAGGCGGTGACGCCATCAGGAAGGATGATGCGGCGCGGGAAGGTGCCTGCCTTCTCCCAGTTCGTGAGCGTCTGCCGGGAGACCGGGATCTGGCTGAGCACCTCCTTGAAGTCGATCAGCCGTTTTCGCATGTACTCTGGAGGCAGTTCGCCGCCGGTGCTGTTGCTCGTCGTAGTGTTAGAGGTGCTCGATGGCGACACGGTTTGCGTTGGTTGGTCCGCGTTGGTGCCGGTGCCGGTCCTTTTGGTCTCGTCGGGTGTCATATCGACAATGGGTCGGACGTTTGCGGCACGGCAAAGAGCGAGAAGCGTAGGACGAGGCGTGGCCAGGCGATTGTGGCGCGGTTCAGGTCCTGCGTAGTGTGAGAAGACGTCTCTTTTCAAGGCTGTCATGGTGTGTCGTTCCTTGTGATGACCGGCTTCGCCCGATGGCCAGCCGGTCTCGATATCATCGCCAGCATCGTACGCGCCGGCTTCGGTCTTGGCGTGGTCCAGGGCATCGCGGGCGACCTGATTGCGGAGGGGGTAACGAGCAACGGCGCGGGCGCCATTTCTGACACCCGCGCCGCTCGACTACTCGGCTGCCTGCGTTTGATCCAACCAGCGCTTGGCGGCTTGCTTGTCGATCCAGTCATCTATCTCTGACAGGAGCCAGAAGATCCGGCCCTTGACATGGATTCGCTTTGGAAACTCGCCCGCCTTCTCCCAGTTTTCGATGGTCTGTCGGGTCACGGGGATTTTCCTCAGGACTTCAGGAAGGTCGATGTATCGCTTGCCTAGGCCGTCGTCGCGGTGCTCTGATTGCAGCATTCAGCGCTGTCCTTGTCGATGATGAGGAGGGCTCGCTCGCCGTTGCGGTCGGCGTAAACCTTGGGGTTGGGGGCTGGCACCAGGGCGGTGATGCCGTTGCGGGCTGCGAGGAAAAGACTGTTCATCATGGGACCCCCCTTCTGTTCGGTTGACGACCACCAGATCATCTCTGGGACGAAGGACTTTGCTGGTTAACGGAGGTTTCTGTCAAAGAGAAATATGCAATTGAATCATTCTGTTGCATATGAAATCGTTACTAAAATACGAAGGAGATGGGCGCCGCTTTACAGCATTTGGCATTGTCGGCAGATATGCAGAAACAACTTGTGATGAATATTACTTAACGGAAATAATTCGTGATCGACTGGCAATGAAAACAGAGTCCCGTCAAACGGGCAAAAAGCTGGCGGGTGAAAAGAAAAACAAGCCGATCCGACGACGTATCATGGGTATCGGCAAATCTCGGAGCCATCTTTTCTGCGCCGCCGCGTCGATGTCGCGCCGAGCAAATCACGGCGGGTCAGAATGCAGCGAGAACTGGTCGACGGTTGCGCTTACACGTTCACACAGCTGGCTGGCCGCCGCGCGGCAGGTCTCAGATGGCAGCAGTGATATCCGTCGCTGGGAAGTCGTTGCCTTTGTAAAGCAGGGGCACGTCGAGCGCCTTCGCCAGGGCGTAGGAGGCGCAATCGCCCATGTTGAGCTTGGCGGCTGTCCCCATGCCCTTCCCGTAACGGCCGAAGGCGTCGATGGCTGCTCCAGCTTGAGTTTCGTCGAATGGTACGATCGTGATCCGAAGCGTTGCAAGGAGTGAGTGGAGTTGACTGAGGCCCGCCACACCACGTCGACCGCGAGCAACGATCCCCGCTTCAAGCAAACTCACTGCTGAGAGACGAGCTGACCCATCGGTGGCGATGAGTTGAATGAATTGAGCCTTCTCGGGCTCGCCTTCGAGGATGGCAATGAGAGCGGAGGTGTCGACGGCGATCATGTCGGCAAACCGAATTCGTCATAGCCTAGGATTTCATCGGCCGTGCGGGCATCGAGTATTGGCAGGAGTTGGTTCCGCCTCACGATCTCGTTCGCTGCCGCGATCATGGCATCGCGATCAGCGGCGGTCGTTTCGTCATCGGTCACACCGTACACACGAGCACTGGCGGTCAAGGCATCGCGGATGACGTCCTCGGGCGTCTTGCCGATCCTGCGTGCAAGGCGACGGGCAAGTTCCTCGGTCTCATTCGGTATCGCAAGCATGGAGCTTCTCCTTCGGATCAAGACCCTATCACGCTTCGGCCTCAACTTCGACGCTGGCGGCAGCGGTCAGCGCCTGCACGTGCATCTCCCACCTCGCCAGGGCCTCACGCATCTCGGCCACGTACTGGAACCGGTTATAGATGCCGGCGACACCGCCGAGCGTGCCGGTCGTATGGTTCAGAAGCTTTTCGACAACATGCGGGGCAACACCGAGGCCGGCGAGCTTGGTCGCCGTGGTCCGTCGCAGATCATGCAGCGTCCAGCCGGTCACGCCCGAGAGTTCATCCAGGCGGCGTTTCATCTTCGAAAAACCGGAAAAAGTCTGCTCGTCGTTGCCCCGGGCCGGAAAGGCGAAGGTCTCGTTGAGTTTCGGCAATGCCGCGATGATGGCTTTGCTCATCGGCGGCAAGGGGATCTGGTGAGCGCGACCGTTCTTGGTCCGCTCGGCCGGCATCGACCACACTCCTTGCGCCGCGTCGACCTCCGACCATCGTAGCCCCGTGACTTCACTGCGGCGTTGCGCTGTGAGGATCAGCAGTTTGACGATGCTGGTGTAGGGATAACCAGTCGCCTCGGCGGCATTCCAGACGGCAACCAGCTCAGCGTCGGTGAGGACACGATCCCGTTCGACGGTCGCCGAGGGAGCGCCGATGCCAGTGCACGGGTTGACTTCGACGATGCCGCGTTGAACGCACCAACTGAACAATTTTCGCACGGCGGCAAAGGCGTGATTGGCTGCACTCGGTTTGCCTTCCTCGACGATGCCGTCGATGATTTTGAGCACGTCGTGCTTCTTGATCTCGCGGATATCCTTGGCGGCCCAGGGCGTGAGGAATCGAGCCCGCAAAAGCCGCTCGGTCTCGCGGGCGGTTCGTTCGCGGTTCTGGCGGTTGCAGTAGATGCGCACGAAATCTTCGAGCGTTTCGTCGAAGCGGGGGAAGGTGCGCGCCTCCTCCTTCTCGGCCTGCGGATTGGTGCCCTGGCTGATCTGGTACAGCATCTCCGTCGCGCGCTTGCGGGCATCGCCGAGTGACATCAGCGGATAGCGTCCCAGCGTCATACGTTTAGGCTGACCCTTGAGGCGGTAGAGCAGCACGAACGACTTGGTTCCGGTCGGTGAGACGCGGATTCCCAAGCCCGCGATCTTGTCGTCCCAGACCTCGATACGCTCGCCGTCGCGCGCCTTCAGATTGCGGATGGTGATATCGGTGAACGGTGGTTTGCTACCCAAGACCCGCCTCCTGCCCTTTGTGCACCAGTTCCCCGCCATGAACGAAATCAGGGGGTTACAAGGTGGCGTCTGATGCCCATTGGGTAGCATTTGGGTAGCAAAATGTCACGTGCTGTGGTTGGATGCCATTTGTCACCGTGAGACGGGTTTGCGATATAACCCGCTGAAATCAGGTGTTTTTGCCTTGGCCACATGATGCATCATGTTGTCTCATGAGAGTGGAGATCGTCGGACTGGGGGACTGGGGGTCGGAGGTTCAAATCCTCTCGCTCCGACCATTTAAATCAAAGACTTAGACGAAAACCCTCAACACCGAAAATCGCGCCGGGTTCCATTTGGGTTCCAAAACCGAGGCGTCTTGAGCTTCCCGCAGGTTCTCTCCTGCAACCCTTCTCCCCTTTCTTGCATGCCTGAGACTGGGGGTCGGACGTCATCGTCACCGCTCATTGCCATCGAGCTCTGCAGAACGGCCACGCATACGTTGCGCAGCTGGTGGCAATTGAAGCTCTCGACAAACGCGTCCTAGATCGGCTTGCAGGGCGGGATGTAACTCCAAGCGACGCCGGTTCCCTGTTGCGAGCCTAGCATCGCCGTCGAGGTCAATTCGGTGCTGCTCAATTTCAAGCTCCTCGCAGATCGGGCGCTCACGTCCCCGAGAATCACCATTGGATCGTGCCTGTCCGGTGCGATAAGTGCATCTCGTCGGGCCATGCTCAGCCGTTGATGGGAGAGTGCGCATAATGCGACTGCTGAATTGGTTGAAGTCCCTGTTTTTCGGAGCGGCACCAACGCTGCCTGGCGTCTCGCCCTTTCGGCCTGACACGGGGCCGGCACGCCTCATTGTTCTGCGCCATGCCGAGAAGACTGGCGATAAGCGCGATCGTAACCTTTCAATCGCCGGCCACGAGCGCGCCGCGCGGCTGGTGCCCTACGTTCTGGAGACGTTTGGGCGTCCGGATTTCCTCATCGCCGCAAAGTCCTCGGACCGTTCGCGCCGACCGGTCGAGACGATCGAGCCTCTTGCTGCCGCCCTCGGCCTGGAGATCAAGGGTAAATTTGACGATGACGAATTTGACGGGCTTGTCGCCGCTCTGGGCGCGAAGCCCGCCTATCGCAGCAAGTTCGGCGTCATCTCGTGGCGTCACTCGGATATTCCGAACCTTGTCGCGACCCTTGGCGCGCCGGCCGATACGTTTCCCGCTGAATGGGGTGAGTCTGACTACACGACCCTTGTCGAGATCACCTACAGCTCCGACTCGAAGGTCACAGCGAAGCGGCTAACGATGCCGTTCTGAAGCCTCCAAGTTCGTTCGGGCAATTGCGACCTCGCTTGCTCGACATCCGTTCCACCACACTGTCTTGCATAGAGTTTCCTGATCGACTCCCAAACCTATGCATCATTGAGACGCGAGGTTGGGCCGGTAGGCGTCTGGGCTGGGCCGCGGCATAGGAGCGGCGACCGTTGCCGCAGTCGTGTCTTGACCTTTTGGTAAGTGCCTTCATGATAAGTTTACCTTTGGAGGATTCAGCCACTGCACCATCTACGCGCCATTCTTGCGATTTTGATCGCCTTCTCTTTGACGCTCGCGCCGATCACCTCGGCGTCGGCGGCCATCCAGATGCATGCGAGTATGGACGGAGCGACAGTTGCTGCGGTCGCCGACGATACTATGAGCGACTGCATGAAGGCCATGCAGGCTGAGGGCGTGGACACCTCCAATAGCGGCTGCAAATGCTGCGACACCAAACAGAAATGCCCCGATGCGGCAAACTGCATGACCAAGTGCTGCAAGGTGCTAGGCATGCTTAAGCCCGCCGGCAAGATGATCGCGCTCACGGCGGTTCAGTATCGTCAGGCCGAACCTGCCAAGCCGCCTGAATGGCTGAGCACACCGCCAGCCCCTCCACCTCGATCCTGATCTCGATTGTGCCGCCACCTTAGGCAGCAGTCTGACGGCTGCGCCGAACTCGTTGGCGTTTGGCTCGCGGCCATGATGGCGCGCGGCCTCACACATCTTGAACAGGATCAGATCTCATGACCATCAATCTTCTCACGCGCGCGGCGCGTCACGCCGCACTTGTTGCCATCGCCATCATCGGCCTTGCACCATCAGCATTCGCAGGCGCCAAGGACTACGAATTCCAACCCGTTGCTGCTGCCGTGAAGAACGGCAATGGCAGCGAGGTTGCGGTACGCCTCGTCAACAAACTCACCGGCAAACCGGTCGAAGGCGCGGTGCTGTTCCGCACCCGCCTTGATATGTCGCCCGACAGCATGGGCGAGATGCAGGCCAAGCATGCGGCCATGCCTGGTAGTGAGCCTGGCATCTACCGCTTCAAGGCCGATTTCACGATGGCCGGCAGCTGGGCGTTCAAGGTTCAGGCCAAGGTTCCCGGCGAAGCCGAGACCGTTGAAGGCACTGTCGTTTTCACAGCGAAGTGAAGGCGGCGGAATGAACAGGAACCTCATCACGGGGGCCGTCATTTTGGCGGTCCTCCTCGGCGCAGTGTGTGGCTACCGCATTGGCGCTAACCGAACTGCATCGACATCTGCGCAACCCGCTTTGGCTGATGCCAAAACAATGGCAGAGCCAGCCGTGCGCACAGTGCTCTATTGGAAGGACCCCGACGGCAAGAATGATTTCTCGCCGACGGCCAAGCGGACGGCGGATGGCCGCGCTTACATTCCTGTCTATGACAATCAGGAAACAGCGATTGCGGGCACCGCGCCCACGAAGCTGAAGGGTAATGGCAAGCCACTCTACTATCGCAACCCGATGGGTCTTGCGGATACCTCGCCAGTGCCCAAGCAGGATTCCATGGGGATGGATTATATCCCCGTCTTTGCAGATGAGGGTGATTCCTTGACGGTCAAGGTCAGCCTTGATCGCATCCAGCGCTCCGGCGTGCGCACTGAGCCCGCGCGCATGCAAAGCCTTGCGCGTCCTGTCCGAGCATCGGGCGTTGCGAAACCTGACGAGCGCACCTTGCGTTCTGTGACACTGCGCGCCGATGGCTTCATCGACAAACTTTACGTCAACGAAACCGGCCGGCACGTGAAAGCCGGAGAGCCGATGTTCAGCGTTTATAGCCCGCAGATGGTGTCGGTGCAGGTCGATTACCGCAATGCGGTCAACTCCTTTGCGAGCGATCGGCGCAGCGAGGCAGGCGCCATGGTTCGCTTGCGCAATCTTGGCATCCCCGATCCAGTCATCGAACAAATCAAGGCTTCATCCAATCCGACCATGCTGATCGATTGGCCGGCACCGGTGTCGGGCGTCGTTATGGAGAAAAAAGTCGTCGCGGGTCAGATGGTCAAGGCCGGCGATGAGCTGTACCGGCTTGCCGATCTCTCCAGCATCTGGGTGATTGCCAATGTAGCCGAGCAGGATATCGGCATGATCAAGGTCGGCGCGCCGGCCAAGATGAGCTTTCGCGCCTATCCGGGTGAAGTGATCGAAGGCAAGGTCACCTTTATTCTTCACGAACTGGATATGGCGACGCGCACCGCCAAGGTGCGCGTCGAGCTGAAAAACCCCGAGCATCGCATCAAGCACGAGATGTTCGCCGATGTGGAGATCAATGCTGGCAGCGACGAAGCCAATCGGCTTATTGTTCCCGTGTCAGCAGTGATCGACAGCGGCTACCGGCAGGTGGTCATCGTCGACAAGGGCGAAGGCCGGTTCGAGCCGCGTGCCGTCAAGCTTGGCATGCGCGGTGATGGCTTCATCGAAATCCTCGAAGGGCTGAAAGACGGCGAACCCGTCGTCACTACGGCCAACTTCCTGATCGATGCGGAGAGCAACCTCAAAGCGGCGTTGCAGACATTTACGGCTGCGGCTCCTGCCAAAGAGAAAATGTCCGAACCCGCACTGGACAAGATGGGAGCAAAGCCATGATCGCCCGTCTTATCCGCTGGTCTGCCCATAACCTCGTGCTCATCCTGCTTGGCGTTACCCTGGCAACAGGCTCCGGCATCTATGCTGTGACCCATGTGCCGCTCGATGCTATCCCTGATCTCTCGGATACGCAGGTCATCATCTACACCGAATATGGCGGGCAGGCCCCGCAGGTGGTCGAGGATCAGGTGACCTATCCGCTGTCGACCGCGATGCTGTCGGTGCCGCGATCGCATGTGGTGCGCGGCTTCTCGTTCTTCGGCGTGTCGTTCGTCTATGTCATCTTTGATGAAGGCACGGATATCTATTGGGCACGCTCGCGCGTGCTGGAATATCTCAGCGCTGCATCCAAGAATTTGCCGGCCGGCGTGACCCCGACGCTTGGCCCCGACGCAACAGGCGTGGGCTGGGTCTATCAATATGCCGTCATGGCAGCGAAGCGTAGTCTAGCCGAGCTGCGCACCACGCAGGACTGGCAGGTCCGCTTTGCGGTCGCCAAGGCCGAAGGTGTGGCCGAGGTCGCAAGTGTCGGCGGCTACGTGCGGCAATACTCGGTCGTGGTCGATCCGCGCCGCCTCAAATCCTTCGATATTCCGCTCTCCAAAATCAAGGACGCGATCCGCTTCTCCAACATGGATGTCGGCGGGCGCGTGGTTGAACTGGCCGAAACTGAATTCATGGTGCGCGGGCGCGGCTATCTGCGCGGCATCTCCGATATCGAGCAGATCGTCCTCAAATCCGATGCCGGCACGCCTGTCCTGATCAAGGACGTGGCGCGGGTCGAACTGGCACCCGATGAACGGCGCGGCGTAACCGAACTGAATGGCGAGGGCGAGGTGGTCTCCGGTATTGCCGTGCAGCGCTTCGGCCAGAACGCTCTGTCAGTGATTGCCAACATCAAGGCGCGGCTATTGGACATCAAGGGTAGTCTGCCCGAGGGCACAGTGATCGTGCCGGTCTATGACCGCTCGGATCTGATCAACCGCGCTATCGCGACCCTCAAATCCACGCTCATCGAAGAGAGCATCATCGTTGCTCTGGTCTGCGGCATATTCCTGCTGCATCTCAGGAGCGCGTTCGTTGCCATCATCACCCTGCCGCTCGGCATCCTAATTGCCTACATTTGTATGAATGCACTCGGGTTATCGTCCAACATCATGAGCCTTGGCGGGATTGCGATTGCAATCGGCACGATGGTCGATGCGGCGATCGTCATGATCGAGAATGCGCACAAGCATTTGGAGCGCGCACCCCAGGACAAGCCGCGCATCGAGGTGTTGATCGAGGCGGCCAGCGAAGTGGGGCCAGCACTGTTCTTCTCGCTGCTTATCATCACGGTGTCGTTCCTGCCGATCTTCACGCTCGAAGCACAGGAAGGCCGGTTGTTCAAACCGCTGGCTTTCACCAAAACATTTGCGATGGCGGCGGCTGCGTTGTTGTCGGTGACGGTGGTCCCTGCGTTGATGGTGATCTTTGTGCGCGGGCGCGTTGTTCCCGAGGCAAGGAATCCGGTGAACCGCTTCCTGATCTGGGTCTACCGCCCGGTCATCACAGCGGTGCTCAAGGCCAAGACGCTGACGATTACGCTGGCTATTGCCGTGCTGACCATAAGCATCTGGCCGGCCACGCAGCTGGGCTCCGAATTTATGCCGAGCCTCAATGAAGGCACGCTGATGTATATGCCGACAACGTTGCCCGGCCTCTCCATCACTAAATCCGCCGAGCTGCTGCAGACGCAAAATAAGATCATCAAGACGTTCCCGGAAGTGGCGAGCGTGTTCGGCAAGGCAGGTCGCGCCAGCTCCGCAACTGATCCTGCACCCACGGAGATGTTCGAGACGATTATCAACCTGAAGCCGGAGAGCCAGTGGCGCGCCGGCATGACCGTCGACAAACTCATCACCGAAATGGACAAGGCGTTGCAGTTTCCCGGTATGTCGAATGCCTGGACGATGCCGATTAAAGCGCGCATCGATATGTTGGCCACGGGCATCCGTACACCCGTCGGCGTCAAGGTCATCGGCACGGATCTGAAAATCATCGAAGGGCTTGCCCGCCAAATCGAGACCGCCATCAAGACCGTGCCCGGCACGTCGAGTGCCTTCGCCGAGCGCATCATGGGCGGCTATTATCTGGAAATCGAACCAGACCGCACCCAGCTGGCACGCTACGGCCTGATGGTCGGCGACGTGCAGCAGGTGGTGGCCTCCGGGCTTGGTGCGGAGACTGTCACCACCACTGTCGAAGGCCGTGAGCGCTACGGGGTCAGCGTGCGCTATCCGCGTGATCTGCGCTCCGATCCACAGGCGATTGCCCGCGAGGTGTTGATACCGTTGCCGAATGGCGCATCCATCCCCTTAGGACAGGTGGCCTCCGTGAAGCTGGTGCAGGGCCCGGCGTCGATCCGCACCGAGAACGCGCAACTGGCAGCCTATATCTTCGTCGATGCCCGAGACCGCGATCTCGGCAGCTATGTGGCCGATGCCAAGAAGGCGGTTGCCGATACGGTGAAGTTTCCGTCTGGCTATTACGCCGTCTGGTCGGGCCAGTTCGAATATTATGAGCGTGCCGCAGCCCGCATGAAGATCGTCGTGCCATTGACGCTCGTCATCATCATGCTGCTACTCTATCTCAACTTCCGCCGTATGACCGAAACCCTGATCGTGATGCTGTCGCTACCGTTCTCGCTGGTCGGCGGGCTCTGGCTGCTGTGGTGCATGGGCTTCAATCTATCGGTTGCGGTTGCAGTCGGGTTCATTGCTCTTGCTGGCGTAGCGGCGGAGACGGGCGTCATCATGCTCATCTATCTCGATCACGCGCTTGAAAACCGTCGCACGCTGGTGGCAGCGGAGGGGAGAGCCTTCACCCAAAGCGATCTCTATGCCGCCATCATGGAGGGCGCGGTCGAGCGCGTGCGGCCGAAGATGATGACGGTCGTCGCCATCATGGCGGGATTGTTGCCGATCCTGTGGAGCCACGGGACAGGTTCTGAAGTCATGCAGCGCATCGCCGTGCCGATGATCGGCGGCATGGTCTCATCGACCGTCCTGACGCTCGTGGTGATCCCCGCGATCTATGCCATCGTCAAGGGAGCAGCATTATCTGGCAATCGTCAGCGCGTTCAACAGGCCGAGCACGCTGTCGGATCGCAACCATAAAGGATTGTGGCTTGATCAGGAATCATGGCGCTCGATGAAAATGTCAGATAACGAGGAAATTGGTCTGCCTCCTGCTACAAGGTGGCTGGAGCGAGTTCGCGCCGGCTGCGTTGTGCTCAGTATCAGTACGGCTGGTCACCTTGTGTGGGAGATCGGGCAGTTGCCGCTCTTCACTATCTGGAACGAGGGAACCCGCAGCGAGCTGGCCTTTGCTGTCGCACATTGTACGGCTGGAGACGTGTTGATCACCACAGCAGCCTTGGGTTCTGCAATCATCCTGGGTCGGGCTTGGTCGTGGCCGCACGGTCACTGGACGAGGGTCATCGTAATCGCGATCATCATTGGCGTATGCTATACGGCGTTCAGCGAATGGCTTAACGTGTATGTGCGCGACTCATGGAGCTACGGGCCGGCGATGCCGATCCTGCAGTTCGGCACGATCGGAATTGGTCTATCGCCATTGTTGCAGTGGCTGGTCATTCCCCTGCTGGCATTGACCTTGACCAAGTCTGTCGTGCTGCGTGCGATCAAACAGACCGACCATGCGCAGGGCAAGAGCATCTGTGAAGGTCGACAAAAATGATCCACCACGCCGAATGCCGCCCATCGAGGGGCTCTCTGGAACTTCCGCAACGATTGTGACCAATGTGGTCAACGCGGGTTGACGTGTCAGTGACAGTCGGAGAGGGCAACATGGTCCAGCAGCTTACGATCGATGCCATGCGGCCGAGCGACTGGTCAGCCGTGCGCTCGATCTACAGGGACGGCCTTGCGACCGGCTTGGCCGCCTTCATGCTCACGCCGCCGATTTGGAAGGACTGGGATGCGGATCACTTGAAGGTTGGACGCCAAGTTGCGCGCCGATCAGTAGACATCCTCGGCTGGTCGGCGCTTGCGCCTGTCGCCGACACGTGAGGGGCGGCCGGTATCGCTGAGGTCAGCGTATATGTAACTAAGACAGCGCACGGACAAGGGATTGGCATCGCCTTGATCGAGGGATTGATTGTGGCCTCAGAGGCAGAGGGTTATTGGACCCTGCAGGCACAGATCATTTCAGGAAACCTCGCGAGCCGTAGCCTTCACCGCAAATGCGGCTTTCGCGAAGTCGGCACGCGCGAGCGATTTGGTCAACTTGGCGGTGTTTGGCACGACGTCGTTCTGCTCGAGCGTCGCAGTCAGCGGACGGGAGGGGCGGGCCTGCCGACGCGCGCGTGCGATTCGGCGCGCAGTCCGTCACGGGCTGACGGTCAAACCGATTGATCATCGTGGTTTAAAGGATCGCACCCCATGGTTGATTCCCTACTTGCCTATGAGCCCGTGGTTCGGCTGTCAATTTTTGCGATCATCTTCATGCTTATGGCAGCCGGAGAGATGGTCATGCCTCGCAGACCGCAGGGGCTCGGTCGAGTGCAGCGCTGGCCAAGCAATCTCGCCGTTGCCGCCATTGACGCCGTTCTCGTGCGCACGATGTTGCCCATAAGCGCCGTTGCCCTGTCGGTGCTTGGCGAGGTCAAAGGTTGGGGGCTCTTAAACGTCTATGCAGTCCCTAAATGGTATGCCATCCCCGTCGCAATGATTGCCCTGGATTTTGTGATCTACCTGCAGCACGTCCTCTTCCACGCGGTCCCGGCATTGTGGCGCTTACATCGAATGCACCATGCCGATCTCGAGTTCGATGTGACGACGGGCGCGCGCTTCCATCCGATCGAAATCATCCTCTCGATGATCATAAAGCTGGCCGTCGTGGCCGCACTCGGGGCGCCGCCCATCGCGGTTCTGCTGTTCGAAATTCTGCTCAATGCGACTGCGATGTTCAACCACTCGAATGTGCAGCTTCCATCAGGATTGGACCGGGTTTTGCGCTGGTTCATGGTCACGCCGGACATGCATCGTGTGCATCACTCGGTTGTTGTGCAGGAGACCAACTCGAACTTCGGGTTCAACCTGCCCTGGTGGGATCGGCTGCTCGGCACATACCGGGATCAACCGGCGGCGGGCCATCAGGCGATGGTGATTGGCGTCAATGAGATCCGCGATCCCGGCGAGCAGCGTCTCGACCGGATGTTGACGCAGCCCTTTCGAATTAAGACCGGTCAACTACCTGAGTCGATATCCGGCGTGGCATCCAACGCACCCATTGATCACCTCACTGAGCGCACCAAGCGCCGGCTTTAGGTCTCCTGTCACGGCCGCATTCTGGGCCTCGATCGCGAAGCGGCTGGCTGCCCGATGCATGGCGGAGCCGGCATCCTGCATGCCCTGCGGCATATACTTTGCCACCTCGTGTGCGCCATGCAGCTTCAGGGACGTCATGCCGAGACGCTCCTCGGCGATCTTTGCAGCCTTATCGTTGCTGCCGTTGGCGAGCGCCGCATTGATTTCCTGGAGTGCGAACAGGTGATCACGCATGTTGGCCAGTGTGTGCTCGACCAGCTCGGGCGGAAATGCCACAAACTCGCGGGTGTCGGCAGGCGGCTTCATCGCGGGTTGATGCGTGCCGTGGCCTTGGTGCTGCGCATGGGCCAAGCCAACCGCGAGAACAGAGACGCCTGCGAGGGCTGCAATCTGAATGGTGCGGCGCATGATCGAATCCTTGGGAGTACCGATATCCCTCGATAGACCAGCTGCGCGGCATTCGCGTATGATCGTGATCACATGGGCACGACAGAACACATCCCCGAATCTGGCAACCGCTATGATCTGCGCGAGTTGGGCGGTGCCTTCGGCGACCTCGGCACGCTGGTGCCGTTCGTCGCGGCCTACATTGCCATTTTGAAGATGGATGCGGCGGCAATCCTGCTCGGCTTCGGCGTGGCGCTGATCGTTGTCGGTCTGCTTTACCGAACTCCGTTCCCGGTGCAGCCGATGAACGCCATTGGCGCCGTTGTCGTCGGGCAGGCCGCACTCGCAGGTCTGACTGCTTCGGCTGTCGTCGGCGCGGGCCTGGTGACAGGTGTCATCTGGTTGATGCTTGGCCTGACCGGCTTGGCCAAGCGGGCTTCGAGCTTGATTCCTCGTCCGGCTTTGATCGGCGTCATCCTTGGTCTGGGATTCAGCTTCATGCTGGAGGGCATCCGCATGATGGCGGTGAACCCTTGGCTCGCCGGGGGTCTGCTTTGCGCAACACTGGTGCTGCTGAGCCGATCCCGCTTTCCGGCCATGCTCGTTCTGTTGGTCGCGGGCATGGCTATCGCCCTTGGTGAGCAACCGGGACTGGCAACAGAGCTTGGCAATATTCGCATCGCCGCCAAGCTGCCCGGCTTCGCTTGGCCCACGCTCACATGGCACGATATCTGGTTTGGCGCAGTTCTCCTCGCCCTGCCACAACTGCCGCTGACGTTTGGCAATGCGCTGATCGCCATCACCGAGGAGAACAACCGGCTGTTCCCGAAGCACGCCGTTTCGGAAGACCGCGTCTCGATCTCGACCGGCGTCATGGACCTCTGGTCGAGCGCCATCGGCGGCATCCCGCTGTGCCATGGCGCTGGCGGCATGGCCGGTCACGTCCGCTTCGGTGCGACGACAGGCGGCGCGTCGGTATTGCTTGGCGTACTGCTCACTTTGCTGGCACTTCTGTTTGGCGATTCGATCAGTCTGCTCCTTCGGGTGTTCCCGCAGAGCGTATTGGGCATCATCCTGTTCATGGCCGGTGCCGAGCTCGCGATGAGCAGCCGCGAGCCCGGACCCGACAAGGTCGATCGCTTCATCATTCTTGCGACCGCCGCGCTCGCCGTCTGGAACGTCGGCATCGCCGTGGTCTTTGGTTTCCTCGGCTACCATGCATCGAAACGC
>JANLPY010000004.1:0-4936 GCA_031367505.1 Hyphomicrobiaceae bacterium
TGCCTGTCCTGAGCGAAGTCGAAGGCCCCCCGCGCCATGCAATCCCACGCCATCGCTTCCTCCTTGGTTAAACTTAAGCAAGATGCATAACCTGGGCGGTTCGTGTAGGACAGCAAATTCGAACCGCCGAGCGCAGGGGACGCTTTGCCCGCTGAGCTTGCGTCGATGATTCGGTCAGAACCGGCCGACGGGTGAGCCGTAGGCGAAGCCCGATCGACGTGTCACGGGATTCGCTCTGTGACACCCCGTCCCTTCCATTCATGAAATCCGGCGTTAGTGTTGGCACGCCGAAGTTGGGGGAAAGATGGCTCGTCAAACGCACCTGTTCGAGTCCTACGTTCTGGCTCTGCGGCAAACGCCACTCGACCAACATACCGAAATGACGGGACGCGGCGCGCTCGAAGCGCTTCTAATCGCCTTCAAACCAACCAAGGCCACTGTCACCCATGAGCCCAAGCGCGCTCAGGCCAAGGGCGCTCCAGACTTCAAGGTCAGCCAGGCCGGCCAGGTTCTCGGCTACGTTGAAAACAAGGCGGTCGGTGAGAATCTCGATGCTGTTCTGAAGTCAGACCAGATCAAGAAATACCAGACGCTGTCGGGCAACATCATCGTTACTGATTATTTGCGATGGCTCTGGCTAAAGGACGGCAAGCTCATCGCCGACGCCCGCCTCGGCGAGGCCGGACTGCTCGAGGATCGCAAGACCCAACTTCGCCCCGAACGGGTCGCCGACGTCGAAGCGCTGATCAGGAACTTCTTTTCGCAAGCGCCGACCGGCATCGCCCGCGCCAAGGCCCTTGCCGAAGCGCTAGCCGTTCGCTCGCAACTGCTCCGAGACTTTCTCGGCGACGAACTTGTCCGGCAAAAGGAAGCCGAGGAAGGCGGCCAGCTATTCGGTCTCTACGGCGCCTTCCAGAAACAGGTCAGCCACGAAATTACGCTGGCAGAGTTCGCCGACGCCTTCGCCCAGACGCTCGCCTATGGCCTGTTCCTCGCCAAGTTGAATGATGCCGCCAACAAGGAAATTACCCTCGCCAACGCCAAGGAGTTTATTCCCCATTCGGTCGGCCTGATCCGCGAACTGGTCGGCTTCCTCGATAATCTCGACCGGCCCGAATATGCCGACATCGCCTGGGTGATTGAGGAAGTGTTGTCGATCATCAACGGCCTCAAACTGGCCGAAATTACCGAGGATTTATCGTTCCGCAACCGCAAGGCGAAGCGCGGCACCCGCGCCGGCAGTGACGAGGAATGGCGACTCTTCAGCCGCGACCCGTTCATCTATTTCTACGAGGACTATCTCGCCCGGTATGACTCGAAACTGCGCAAGAGCCGCGGTGTTTATTACACCCCGCCGCCGATCGTGAACTTCATCGTCCGCGCCATCCATGACATCCTCAAGGACACCTTCGACATCCCGACCGGCCTCGCCGACCGCAACCGGGTCACCGTGCTTGATTTCGCCTGCGGCACCGGCACCTTCCTGGTCGAGGTGCTTGAGCGCATCTTCGAGGAGATCGGCCCCGACAGCGGCAAGGCCGGGCAGGTCGTCAGCGATCATATTCTCAAGAATATTTTCGGCTTCGAATATCTGATTGCGCCCTACACCATCGCCCATCTCAAGCTCGGCCAATATCTCGCCGACAAGGGGCACAAGCTGGCGGATGACCAGCGCTTCCAGGTCTATCTCACCAACACGCTCGAACCGATCGAGGCCGAGCGCAATTATCTTGTCCCCGAGCTAAGCCACGAGACCGAACTTGCCCAAAAGGTGAAGGAAAAGCCGATCCTCGTGATCACGGGGAATCCGCCATATTCGGGGGTTTCTCGGAACATGGGGCCGGCAGCTTCTGCGCTAATCGAGCCTTACAAAATGGTGGACGGGAAGCACTTTGGTGAACGCAAGCATTGGCTTCACGACGACTATGTAAAGTTTCTCGCATTTGCCGAGCAAAAAATGAGCGAAGTCGAGCAAGGCATCGTTGGCGTGATTACCAACCATGGCTTTTTGGATAATCCAACTCACCGTGGATTTCGTGCAAGTTTATTGAAATCCTTCGACCAGATTTACGTATTTGATCTGCATGGCAGCCTAAAGCGTGATGATCGGTGTCCCGACGGTGCTAAGGATGAAAATGTATTCGATATCGAGCCGGGCGTAGCTGTCACCGTTCTCGTGAAGCATCCTAAGTTGAAGAGAGGTGTGTGGCGTGGTGATCTCTGGGGCAGCCGGATGTCAAAATATGAGTTCGCCGCCCACTCGGATTTGAGGCTGGTTGCTTCGAAAGAACTGACGCCAGTTTCGCCCTATTACATGTTCGACGATCGAGATTTGAGCGACATCGAGTACCTGTCGGGTTGGAAAATCACGGAGATATTTAGTGAGAGTTCGACCTCAGTCCAAACGTCGCGCGATAACCTCGTGGTTGATATTTCCCAACCGTCACTGGTGCAAAAACTGAAAGACATCGCGAGTCCATTGGCGAACGAAGGCGACCTAAGAAGGAGATTTTTCAGAGAACCAAAACCGACTTCGAAATATCAGAGGGGCGATGGTCGCGGATGGAAATTCACAGAGGCGCGTAAATGGCTTGAAAGTAATTTCAGCGAGGCGACGTCATCGATCAGACCGTTTGCTTATCGGCCCTTCGATGTTCGATATATTGCCGACCACGATGAGCTAGTTGAATGGCGGCGCAATGACGTGATGCGTCATATGGAAGCCGATAACTTATCCCTGACCGTGCCGCGCCAGCTTAAAAAAGCGGGCTTCTCGCACGTCCTGGTCTCAGACTCGAAAACCGATATGTGCTACTTTTCGGCTGCAACGAAGGAGGCTGCAAATGCATTTCCTCTTTACGTATATCCGCCGATTGATGGCGCGCGTCGATCGGCAGCAATGCGCGATCTTTATGACGACGGCGCAGACCCTTTCGCCGGAAAGGTGCGGGTCGAGAATTTCGCATCCGCATTTCGCGAATGGATCGATGCGCGCTACGGCAAGGCCTACACGCCCGAGCAAATTCTCGGCTGCATCTACGCCATGCTCCACGCCCCCGCCTACCGCGTCCGCTACGCCGATTTCCTCCGCACCGATTTCCCGCGCATCCCCTTCCCCGAGGACTCCGGCGACTTCGAAACACTTGCCGCGCTCGGCTGGGATTTGATTCAGGCGCATCTGATGAAAAAGGTGCCGATACGTGGGCTCGGCGCTTATCGAGGCAGGGGCGACAATCTTGTCGGTAAACCTCGTTACTCACCCGCCGAGCGCGCCGTCTGGATCAACGACGCCAACCATTTCACTGACGTGCCCCAAGCGGTGTGGGACTTCACCATCGGCGGCTATCAGGTGATCGACAAATATCTCAAGAGCCGCAAGGGCCGCACTCTGACGCTCGACGAGATCGAGAATGTCGAGAACATCGTCAACATTCTCGATTTCACCACTGAGCAAATGAGCAAAATCGACGCTGCATATCGGGCGGCGTTCGCAGACAACGCCTCAGCATAAGAGAGCCAAGCTATGCCGATTGAACACAGCATTTGGCGAGTCGGCGATCGTCCACAGCCTCTGAGGCAAGGCGCGCTCCCGAGCGAGCTTCTGCTTGAGAACATGATCGTTGCATCCCCTGAAATCCTCTCTGACGAGTGGAAGATCATTGGGCGCCAGGTCAACACGGGCATATGCGGTCGTATAGACTTGCTGGCTGTGGCGCCCGACGGAACACTGATCCTGATAGAGCTCAAACGCGATCGCACGCCCCGTGAGGTGGTCGGACAAGCGTTGGACTACGCATCATGGCTAGAACAGCTCGATGCCGCCAATATCGCCCGTATTTACTCTAATTTCTCGGGTGGACGCGATCTAGCCTATGACTTTCAGGCGCATTTTGGCACTCCGCTTGATGAAGACACTCTCAATGAGAGCCATCAGATTGTGATCGTCGCCTCGTCATTGGATCCGAGCACTGAACGAGTGGTGGAGTATCTCAATGCCCGCGATATCGCGATCAACATCCTGTTCTTTCAGGTGTTCGACACAACCGAGGGACAACTTCTTAGCCGAGCGTGGCTCCTTGACCCGGTGGAGACGCAAGCTGCCGCTTCTACAATAAGCACAAGCAGACGCAGGGAGCGGGAGCCATGGAATGGGGAATTTTATGTTTCATATGGGCATAGTGAAACCCGTTCTTGGGACGAGGCCATGCGTTTCGGATTTATCTGCGGCGGTGGAGGAAGTTGGTATAGTGGCACACTTAATCTGCTTCACATCGGCGACCGCATCTGGGTTAAGGCTCCCGGATTCGGTTTTGTCGGCGTAGGTCGCGTGACCGGTGACCGGATCGCTGCATCGGATTATCGACTGTCGGACGAAAACGGCGAACTTAAACCGGCATTGGAAGTTCTGACCGGAGCGAGCTATCATCGTGAGTTCGCCAGCGACCCCGCAAAATCCGAATATTTTGTACCCGTCGAATGGCTGGACGCCGTGGCATTGGATCAGGCAGTTCAACAAGCCGGCATGTTTGGCAACCAGAACACAGTCTGTCGGCCAACGACGCCGGGCTGGAGCGAAACCGTCGATCGGTTGAAGCAAGCTTTTCCGAATTACGACGCGGCTACCTCTTAGGTCGGCATAAGAAAAGGGCGGCCCGTTGCCGGACCGCCCTCGCGCTTGTCGCAATCGCTGTTGGTTTAACCCAAGAGCTCCTGCTCCAACTTCTTCGCCATCTCTTCAATGTTTTCCGGCGGCCAGCCCGGAATATCCATCCCCAGCCGCAGGCCCATGCTGGCCAGCACTTCCTTGATCTCGTTGAGGCTCTTGCGCCCGAAATTGGGGGTGCGGAGCATCTCGGCTTCGGTCTTCTGGACGAGATCGCCGATGTAGATGATGTTGTCGTTCTTGAGGCAGTTGGCGCTGCGCACGCTGAGTTCC
>JANLPY010000038.1:0-2818 GCA_031367505.1 Hyphomicrobiaceae bacterium
GAGAGCAGTGCATGCATGACAACGCCGCGAAGAAGAATTTTCCCGTGGTCTGCGTTGGTGGCTCAGCGGGCGGTCTCGACGCCTATATCCGTTTGCTACGACATTTACCGATCGACATGGGTGTTGCGATCGTCATCGTGAACCACCTGAGACAGGTGGACACGCTGCTCGACGAAATTCTTCCGCGCTACACACAGATGCCGGTCGAACGGATCACGGAAGGCCTGGACCTGCGACCCAACCATGTTTTTATCATTCCACCACAGCGTGACTTGCATGTGCTCGACGGAGAATTCCGCCTGGAGGCGATCTCAAAACCTCGCGGTTGGCCAGACGTCATCACTGTTTTTCTGCGCTCCCTGACCGAGCATTGGGACGGCAAAATCATTGCCGTCATTGTTTCAGGCTATGACGGCGATGGAGCTGCAGCACTGTGCGGCATCAAAGACGTTGGCGGTATCACCATCGCGCAAAAGCCCGATACCGCAGTGCAACCGGATATGCCCGCGAGCGCCCTAGCAACCGGATGTATCGATTATGTGCTGTCGCCGGAGGATATTGCTGGCGAGATCGTGCGCATCGCACATCGAGCAACCTAACATATTGCCGGTAACAATCGAGCCGGTCGGCTAAGGAACCGCTGAATAGCTCGATTTACCATGTCCGGCCATGACGGTTGGCGTTGTTTTTAGCGGATTGAGCGGCCAATAGCCGTCAATAGCGGACCGCTCGCCCGCATTCTCCCTCAAGCGGCACAAGTCCGGCCGCGCGCGATAAAAATGTTGACGAGCGCGAGCAGTGCGAACACCAGCGCGCCGTTCTTGGCGATGCCGCGGTAACGCACCTTGCGATAGTCGAACTGGCATTTCAGCACGCGGAAGACGTGCTCGACCTTCGCGCGCACTTTGCCGAACCGGCGGTTGCGCGCGCGCTGATGTTTCGTCAGATCGCGGCCAGGTTTGGCTTTTTTCTTCACCGCCCACAGCACGCCGGCCTCTTCGGCCGCACGCTTCTTTTCGTCGCTCGCGTAGCCCTTGTCGCCGTACACCGCCGTGTCGTCCTCACGGATCAGATTGGCCATCACCTTGGCATCGTGAACTTTGCCCGTTGTCACACCGGCGCGCGAGAGATCATCGGCAATCGCAAACTGAATGCAGAGGGGGGATCTTGCTCCATGTTCAAACAACTTGTGCCTATCGCACTGCTCTTTGTGTTATCTCTAACCGGCCGCTCTATCTCGGCGAAGAGCCTCATAGTCCGCCTCAATGCGGATGAGTTTTCTCTCAGTCGCCATGCTTCACCGTCCTGATGTCGATCCGGTCATGGTCCGCCTAAGTATCGATCCATTTGATGACGACGATTGCCCCCTCGAAATCGACGGCCACGACCAGACGGTAGCTGTTACCCTTGATGTTAAACACGATGCGGTCGGCTATCACAATGCTGGCTTCGCGCAGGGCCGACGCGACTCGGTTGCTCCAACGACCGACAGCGCTTAGATTGAATAGTACAGGAGGCCAAGTCATGGCGAGTGTCACGATCCAGAACATCGACGAGGCGGTGGCGCAGCGGCTAAAAGCGCGCGCGGCGGCTCACGGTCGCTCCATGGAGGCCGAAGCCAACGACATTCTGAGCACCGCTCTTGGCGGCGAATTGCAGGAGCGGGTGCCTGGGAACTTAGGCGACGCCATCCGGGCCATTGTCGAGCCGATCGGTGGCATCGAGTTGGAACTCGTGCCACGACAGCCCGTGCGTGAGCCCCCGAAATTCGAGTAGCGTCGATGATAGTGCTCGACACCAACGTGCTTTCAGAAGAGATGAAGCCTGCGCCCGACCCGGCAGTGCATCAATGGTTTCTCAGGCAGGCCGCAAGCGAACTGTTCACCACTTCAGTGTCAGAGGCCGAAATCCGCCTTGGCATCGCAGTGCTTCCGGATGGCAAGCGCAAGCACGAACTGGAAACGGCTGCACTTCAGGTAATGGCGCTGTTCAATGGGCGCGTCCTGCCTTTCGATAGCTCAGCGGCGCAAGAGTTCGCCCGCATCGTTTCTGACCGGCGGCGAGTGGGTCGACCGTTCGAAGATTTCGACGCACAGATCGCCGCGATCACGCTCTCGCGCGGCATGACGTTGGCGACGCGGAATACTTCTGACTTTCTCGGGACGGGGCTGGTACTGGTTGATCCATGGAGCGTCTGAGCAACCACCTTGCCGCTACGGAAGTGACAAATCTGCCATTGCCGCTGATCGCCATGCCCTCACTCAATCGTAGCACGGTGCTCGGCCGGTCAAGGCCAAGCCCTTCGGGTGGCCGCTGAAAGGCGGCCTGCCTGGACTCGTCCTTCCGCTCCGTGCTGCAGCAAGCTGTGCGGTCGGGACGAAAAGATGCTCCCGGCCGAACCAAAAGATGGACCCGGCCGGTGGCCGAAAGGGCGGCCTGGGCTCAAGCGGCAGAAGTCTTTTTGGCAAGAAATGAAGGCAAGAGGAGTCTTCACACCCTATGCACCTGTGGTGCTGACACCTGCGGCGCTCGGCGTAACCAAGTCGATGATGCTGCGAAATAATAGCCGAGCGCGGCACAAATGCGCGATGAATTCGGTCCTTAGATCATCCTTTGCAAAAGCACAGCATTTCAATCGATCAACAATACTGGAGCTTGTATCTTTGCCTGGTACGGCAATTGCTCATCAATGAGCCGACGTGTAAAAGCCGGAGCAATAATCCCTCACAGAAGCGGCTGATTTGTTCGGTCGCGCCGCCGGAGTGAAAGTGCGGCAGATAGAGCTCTTGTGCCTGCGTCGGCCGAGGGTGGGGGATGA
>JANLPY010000159.1:0-31221 GCA_031367505.1 Hyphomicrobiaceae bacterium
CGATGATGCGCACTAACGCGACGGTGTCGACATCCGCGCCAATACGCAGCAAGCGGCCATTCGCAAGGACGACTTCGATGCTGCTGATGCACGCAGGTTGCGATGGCGCGACAACAAGTGGCGCCGGTGCCGCGATGGCAACCGGAACGAATGTCGAGGCCGGTCGAACAGATCCAGTGGCGTCCTTGCGCCAGCGATACAGCAAACTCTGCGCAACGCCGTGCCGCCGCGCGACAGCCGAGACGTTAGCGCCAGGCACCAAGGCCTCATCAACGATCGACCGCTTCTCAGCGCGGCTCCACATCCGGCGCGCCGCGACAATCGCAAAATCCCGTGAAGTCTCATGTCCAGACGTAGGCACGGACCTATCTCCATCGACGACTAACAATCGTCAGACAGAGCCTGCTTTGGAATGCGCGCGCAAGGCGGTCCTGGCCGGATGGGTACGATCCAGCCATTCGGCCTTATGGAGCAAGCGCACCACGAACGAGACCGGTTTGGGCGCTCGTTTCTGGCTTCCATGTTGCGCATGGAAGTTGACCTGATCATCAAGGCACTGAGAGACAAGCGTGCGGTGATCCATGGAGGTAGGCCCGCGCCTACGTTTACCCGCGCCTACGTTTAAACGTTAAATAGCTCGGGACCGATAATGTCAGCAGATAGCAGCGGCGAACGGCAACGCCGAAACCGGATCTACGTGAGCGCCGGCGTTTGTCAGGTATATTGGCCATCCCCACCGTACCTTTAGGATACAGGGGGAAATTGATGAAAAAAACCGGCTCGCACGAACGCAAATCGCCCCCGGAAACGAATCCAGGGGCGATTTAATGTGTGACGCCCTCACGCCGCGACCTTCTTTGCTCCATCGCTTTTGAGCACAAGAGCACCGTTCTTCGCAGTCACTCGAACGGTTTGCCCATCAGCTATCTCACCGGACAATATCGCTTCGGCGAGTTTGTCCTGGACGTTGCGTTGGATCACTCGCTTCAAGGGACGCGCGCCGTAGGCTGGATCGTAGCCTTGATTTGCCAACCAAGTGCGTGCTGCATCGTCGAGTTCGATCGTTATCTTCCGATCGACGAGCAGCTTGGCAAGCCGGGCAAGCTGAATATCGACAATTGCACCCATCTGGTCGCGCTGCAGACGGTGGAAGAGGATGATATCATCCAGCCGGTTCAGGAATTCGGGTCTGAATTTGACGCGCACTTCGGCCATCACGAATTCTCGAACCGCCTCGCTTTCCTCGCCCTCTTTTTGATTGACGAGATACTCGGCTCCGATGTTCGAGGTCATGATGATGAGCGTGTTTTTGAAGTCGACCGTTCGGCCCTGGCCGTCGGTCAATCGTCCATCGTCGAGCACTTGCAGCAACACGTTAAAAACGTCTGGATGCGCTTTCTCGATCTCGTCGAAAAGCACGACTTGGTAAGGCCTGCGCCGTACGGCTTCGGTCAACGCGCCCCCCTCATCGTAACCGACATATCCTGGCGGCGCGCCGATCAACCGGGATACCGAGTGTTTCTCCATATACTCGCTCATATCCATGCGAATGAGCGCGGTCTCGTCGTCGAACAAGAAGCTCGCGAGCGCTTTCGTCAACTCGGTTTTACCGACGCCCGTGGGGCCCAAGAACATGAACGAGCCGATCGGCCGGTTTGGATCCTGCAGCCCCGCACGAGCCCGGCGAACCGCGGTCGAAACGGCTTTAACGGCTTCGCTTTGTCCGATCACCCTTTTTGCCAAAGCCTCTTCCATTTTGAGTAACTTTGCGCGCTCGCCCTCAAGCATACGATCGACAGGAATGCCAGTCCAACGCGAAACGACCTGAGCGATATGATCGGGCGTCACCGCCTCCTCCATCATCGGCGCTGCCCCGTCGCCTGCTTCCTTGGCCTTCAGCTGCTTTTCCAATTCGGGGATGACGCTGTATGTCAACTCGCCGGCGCGCTGATACAAACCCTTCCGCTGAGCCTGATCGAGTTCGGTGCGGCGCGTCTCCAATTCTTCTTTGATCTTTTGCGCGTCGCCGAGTTTGTTCTTCTCGTTCTGCCAACGATTTGTCATGCTCGTCGAGCGTTCGTCGAGGTCAGCAAGCTCTTTCTCCAGCTTCGACAGCCGGTCGCGTGACGCTGTATCGTTTTCCTTTTTCAACGCTTCGCGTTCGATGCGCAGCTGCATCAGACGGCGATCGATTTCATCCAATTCTTCCGGCTTGCTATCCACCTGCATGCGTAAGCGCGAAGCCGCTTCATCAACAAGATCAATGGCTTTGTCGGGCAAGAAGCGATCCGAGATGTAGCGGTTCGATAAGGTTGCGGCGGCGACGATCGCGCTATCGGTGATACGAACACCGTGGTGAAGTTCATACTTCTCTTTCAAGCCGCGAAGGATCGAGATGGTATCTTCAACCGTCGGCTCGTTGACGAAGATTGGTTGAAATCGGCGAGCGAGTGCGGCGTCTTTTTCGATATGCTTGCGGTATTCATCGAGAGTGGTTGCCCCAACGCAATGTAATTCGCCACGCGCGAGCGCTGGTTTGAGCAGGTTGGACGCATCCATCGATCCTTCTGACTTGCCGGCGCCGACGATGGTGTGCAACTCGTCGATAAATAGAATGATTTTACCGGCCTCGGACGTGACTTCAGACAGGACGGCCTTCAACCGCTCCTCGAATTCGCCGCGATATTTAGCGCCGGCAATCAGCGCGCCCATGTCCAGAGAGAGCAGCTTTTTGTCTTTCAGGCTTTCGGGCACGTCGCCTTTGACGATGCGTTGTGCTAGGCCTTCCGCGATCGCGGTCTTGCCGACGCCGGGTTCGCCGATCAAAACCGGATTATTCTTGGTGCGCCGTGATAATACCTGGATCGTCCTGCGGATCTCATCATCACGACCGATAACCGGGTCGAGCTTGCCGTTGGCAGCTGCCTCGGTAAGGTCCCGCGCATACTTTTTCAGCGCGTCATAAGATTGTTCGGCAGAAGCTGAGTCAGCTTTGCGGCCCTTTCGAATGTCATTGATGGCACCATTGAGCCCCTGCGCGGTAACGCCGGCTTCTGCCAATATGCGGCCAGCTTCTGATCCCTTTTCAAGGGCGATCGCGAGTAACAGTCGCTCAGCGGTCACAAAGCTATCACCGGCCTTTTCGGCGAGTTTCTCGGCGGCGTCAAACACGCGGGCAAGTTCGGGCGCAATATATACCTGACCGGCCCCGCCGCCAGACACCTTCGGTCGCTTGGCGAGGCTCAACTCAATGGCCTTGAGTGCGTCTTTCGCTCGGCCGCCCGATCGGTTGATCAAACCGCTGGCCAGCCCCTCCTCATCGTCGAGAAGTACCTTCAGCACATGCTCTGTCGAAAACTGCTGATGTCCTTCGCGAACAGCAAGGCTTTGAGCGGACTGAATAAAACCCTTGGATCGATCGGTGTATTTGTCAAAGTTCATAGACAGTGCCCTCGTTCGGCGATGCGTCTCCACCCTGTACGGCTTGGAAGATGCACCCTGACTTCTTCTACATAAGCACCCAACCAGCCCAACCGGCACCGGACCTTGATGCAGGTCATAAATGGTGGCCATCGGTCCGCGTGAGAAGAGGGACTACCAGTTTATTCGCCCGAGCCTGTAGCGTGACGTGGTTCGCGGCCGTGGTTGAATTCGACCGCTAACCGACGGGTGGCGGAAAGCCTGGCTTCTTGCGCACACCCCCGGGCGCTGCTTAGTTGCTGGGCAACTGAGAGGTGCCAATGTCCGTTCTGAAGTCGTCAATTAATACGTCCTCCGAGGAATTTCGAGCGAATACTCGAAGCATGCGGTTATTGACCGGCGATCTTGCCCAAAAGCGCGCGGAAATCGCGGTCGGCGGCCCGCTAAAGTTGCGCGAGCGTCATGTCGCTCGCGGTAAGTTGTTGCCGCGCGATCGGGTGATGGGGTTACTGGATCCTGGTTCCCCGTTCCTCGAGTTGTCGCAATTCGCGGCGTTCGGGCAATACTCAGGTGATATTCACGGCGCCGGCGTGATCACCGGGGTTGGCCGTGTCTCCGGCCGCGAGGTGATGATCGTATGCAACGATGCGACGATCAAGGGCGGCACCTACTACCCGATGACTGTGAAAAAGCACGTGCGCGCTCAGGAAATCGCCTGGGAAAACCATCTGCCGTGCGTTTATTTGGTCGATAGCGGCGGGGCAAACTTGCCGCATCACACCGAGGTCTTTCCGGATAAGGAGCACTTCGGCCGTATCTTCTATAACCAGGCGCGCATGTCGGCGGATGGCATCCCCCAGATCGCCGTTGTGATGGGAAGCTGCACCGCGGGTGGCGCCTATGTTCCGGCGATGTCGGATGAAAGCGTGATTGTTCGCAATCAAGGAACTATTTTCCTTGGAGGCCCGCCACTGGTCAAGGCGGCAACCGGGGAGACGGTTTCGGCCGAGGATTTGGGCGGCGCTGATGTTCATACGAGACTATCTGGCGTTGCCGATCATTACGCGCTGAATGATCATCACGCTTTGGAGATCGCGCGCGCGATCGTCGGCAACTTGAACAAGGTGAAGCAGCCAGATGTGGCGACCCGGGAGCCGCGTGCACCGAAGTACGATATTGCTGAACTCGATGGCGTTTTGCCTGCCTCGCTGATGACGCAATACGACACGCGCGAGGTGATTGCCCGCCTGATCGACGGCTCGGAGTTCGACGAGTTCAAGGCACTGTATGCGACGACGATCGTGACGGGTTTCGCTCATATCGAAGGACTGCCGGTGGGTATCGTTGCCAACAACGGCATCCTGTATTCGGAGACGGCGCAGAAGGCCGCCCACTTCATCGAGTTGTGCGGGCACCGGCGCATTCCGCTGCTGTTTCTACAAAACATCACCGGCTTCATGGTCGGGCGCGAGGCGGAAGCTGGCGGCATCGCGCGGCACGGCGCCAAGATGGTGACCGCTGTTGCAACCGCGCGCGTGCCGAAGATTACCGTGATTATCGGTGGATCATACGGTGCTGGTAACTACGCGATGTGCGGCCGCGCCTATGGTCCACGCTTCCTGTTTACCTGGCCGAATGCGCGCATCTCCGTGATGGGCGGCGCCCAGGCCGCGGGTGTGTTGGCGACGGTTCGGCGTGACAACCTTGAAGCCGACGGCAAGACTTGGAGTAAGGAAGAAGAGGCTGCCTTCAAGAAACCGATCATCGACCAGTACGAGGCCGACGGGCATCCCTACTATGCGAGCTCAAGGCTGTGGGACGACGGCATCATCATGCCGAGCGAAACCCGCCGGGTGGTCGCGTTGTCGCTAAGCGCCGCGCTCAACGCACCCATCGAGGGACCGAAGTTCGGCGTGTTTAGGATGTGAAGTCGCCGGGCTCTAACCTTACAGCGGTACAAATTCCGCAGTCGCCTGATTGTAGACCGACAGCGTGCCCGATCCGATGTCGAAGTAGGCGCCATGCAGGGAGAGCCGCCCCTTGCCTTCGAGGATCTTGATACACGGGAATGTGCGCAGGTTGTCCAACGAGGCGATGACCGATTCGCGTTCGAGAGCGGCGCGGATCTCTGGCAGCGGCCGGCCAGCGAACGCCGTCATGATGCGGGCGCGACCCTCGTCCAAAATCGACATCCAGTTGGTGATGAATTGCGCCTCGGATTGTCGCGCCGTGTCGTGCTCAAGACAGGCCCGCACGCCACCGCATCCGGAATGGCCGATCACGACGATGTGCTTGACGCGCAAATTCAGGGCGGCAAATTCCAGTGCCGCGCTGACGCCGTGATACTTACCCGTGGTCTCGAACGGTGGCACCAGATTGGCCACGTTGCGCACCACGAACAATTCGCCCGGCATGGCACCGAAAATCGTTTCCGGATCGACGCGGCTGTCGCAGCACGAGACGATCATGACCTCGGGGTTCTGGCCGTTATTGGCAAGCTCCTCGTATCGATCCTGGTTCGGCGTGAAATGGCGGAACTTGAATCTGCGGAAGCGATCAGCCAGAACTTCTGGGAAGTGGGTCATCGGGTATCCCTGAAATTGATGTCATGGCCAGCCGAGTAGGCTATAGCGTGCAAATGAGCGAAGACCGAATGACTTTCAAGGAAAATTGGCCGCCACTCGCCCGAGGCTACTTTGCCATCGGAGCTGAACGCACGTCAAAATCTCTAAATCTCGGTAATTTGATGCGTTCGGCGCATGCGTTCGGGGCGAGCTTCACGTTTACCATTGGGGCAACCTACCACGCGCTCGAAGCCCGCGCCGACACTTCCAAGGGACAACTGCATCTGCCGCACTATAACTGGCTCTCGAAAGCCGAGATGGTGCTGCCGCAGGGGTGCAGTCTCGTCGGCATCGAGTTGACCGATGACGCGATCGATTTGCCGAGCTTCAGGCATCCGTTGCGAGCGGCTTATATCCTGGGCCCGGAACAGGGGTCGATTTCGCCTGAACTCCTTGATGCGTGCAACCACGTGGTGAAGATACCGACAAGCTTTTGCGTCAACGTGGCGATGGCAGGGGCAATCGTCATGTACGACCGGGTGAAGACCTTGGCGCGCTTTGCCGATCGGCCGGTTATGGAAGGTGGCCCGAAAGCAGCACTTCAACCGCATGTTCACGGGCGCAACACAACCGGCCGGTGACAACGCGACATTGAATTTCTATACGAGGATCATGCGCAAAATCATCGCGATCACACTCTCAGTCACAATCGCCGCCGCCTTCGCGCAGGCGGCGCTTTCGCAGACGCGCGCCATCAAGAAATTCGGCGAGTGGCGGGTGCTGGCTCATGAAACGGCTGACACGCGCATCTGCTTTGCCATCGCCTCACCGCGCATCAGCGATCCACCCGATGCCAGCAACGGCGCGCACTTCTACATTTCCGCCTGGCCGAAAGAGGGCGTGCGCGCCGAGATCAGCGTTAAGACGAGCGCTTCACTCAAGCTTGGCGCACCTGCGTCGATCCAACTCGATCAGACCTTCTACAAGTTGTTCTCGAAAGGCGACCGCGCCTTCGTAATCGACACAACCGACGAGCTGAAACTCCTAGAAGCAATGAAAAGAGGTTCGACGGTGACGGTATTGGCTCAAAATGAGCAGGGCGTCATAAGCAAGGATACGTACTCTTTGTCGGGTATCGTTCAGGCGTTGCAGGCGGTGAGCGGTGGCTGCAAATAAATAATAAAACGACCCGAGCGGTGGCACGAAGTTTGCGGTAAGATTGGTTGATCCGTCATCGGAGTTAATCATGCGTTTTCTGTGCGCAGTATTCGCCTTACTCAGTCTGTCTTCGGCAGCCAGGGCCGATAACTGGAGCCTGCCGCCGGCCGGATATGGCTACGCGGCAATCGCCAGATGCGGAAACGCTGGTGCTGCAACTCTAAAGCCCAATGAAGCGCGATACGAAATCTGTGCTGACCAAATGGCACTGTTCGCGGCGGCCGTAGAGAAAGCGCGCCTCGATAAGCGACTTTTAATCGTTGATTTTGGCGCAACCTGGTGCCCCTGGTGCAAATCGTTGCAAGCGGAGTGGCGGAAGACCAAATTGTTAGGTGGCGCCGACAAACGTCTCGATCTCGGTGCGACCTTCGATGTCGTGGAGATTGGCATTTCGACGCTTCAGGAGGGCCGCATGACCGACATTCCAAGCGGCCACGCCGTACTTGACCATGTTCTTGCCGCGACCAAGGGCACTAAACTCAAATCGATCCCTTTCCTGGCGGTCCTCGATCCGGGCGATCGAGCGAAGACCGTTGCCCGCAGTCTCGACGATTTTGAACAGCCCAATTCGGGAAAGCACGATCCATCGCAGATCCGCACCTTTCTTGTGGAAACCCACGCTTATATGCGCTCAGGCGCGGCTGCCCCGTCGGAGCCCGGTTGGCTTCGCAAAAAAATCCGACGTGCATGGATGCGCGTGATTAGCGATTGACGCTGACCGCGCGCAACAGAATGTAACCGGTGATCGCCGATACGATCGACCCGCCAAGCACGCCGATCCGGACGTCGGCCGCAAATGCCGGATCGGTAAATGCTAGCATGCCGATAAACAAGCTCATCGTGAAGCCGATACCCGCGATAATGCCGACCGCGTAAAGCTGTTGCCAATTGGCGCCGTCGGGCATCTGGCAGAACCCGGATCTGATCGCGAGCCATGATGCGCCGAAGATGCCGATTTGTTTGCCGGCAAATAGTCCGAGCGCGATACCGAGGGGGATCGGTGCAACCATCTTCGCCAAGGTAAAGCCCTCAAGTGACACGCCGGCATTGGCGAAGGCGAACAGCGGCACGATGCCGAAAGTCACCCATGGGTGCAGGTCTTTCATCACGCTTTCGAGTGGCGAATATGGTGCCCGGCCCTCAGCCCGCAGCGGGATCGCCAAGGCGACCGCGACGCCAGCGAGCGTTGCATGCACCCCCGATTTCAGCACGCAAATCCAGATGAAGATGCCAACGAGAACATAAGGCGCAAGCCGCGTGACACCGCGCAAATTGAGCACCGCCAAAATGCTAATTCCAACAGCCGCAAGGCTCAGTGAATAGAGCGACAACTGCGATGTATAAAACAGCGCGATGATGATAATCGCGCCTAGATCGTCGATGATGGCGAGTGCGAGCAGAAACACCTTAAGGGCCGGCGGTACGCGCGAACCAAGCAACGCGACCACGCCGACCGCGAATGCGATGTCGGTCGCCGCCGGGATCGCCCAGCCACGCATTGCGGTGGCATCGCCAGCGTTAATCGCGCTGTACACCAGGGCCGGCACCAGCATGCCGCCGATCGCTGCTATGATCGGCAGTGCAGCTTGTTTGGCGGACGCGAGCGCCCCGGCCAGCATTTCCTTTTTAATCTCGAGCCCGACGTAGAAGAAGAAGATCGCCATCAGGCCATCATTGATCCAAAGCAGCAACGGCTTGTCGAGATTGAGCGCGCCGATGCGGATCGTAACCGGCGTATCGAGCAGCGCATCGTACAACGGGCTCAGTCGCGAGTTGTCGAGGATCAGTGCGACGATTGCCGCGACGAATAAGGCGACGCCGCCAGCCGCTTCGTGATGAAGCCAGCGCGACCAACTTTTCGGCGAAAGTTCCAACCGGCAATCCTCGATCGTTCAAGATTTGAAATGAATGAATTCCCAAGGACTGATTTCGCTCCCTTGCGGTATCTCGATCTCGATTAGCACGGGGTGCTTTGCCTTTATCGCCTCAATGAGCAGTGGCTTCAATGCCGCTGGCGACGACACCCGATGCCCCTCGATTCCGAATGCTTTCGCCAGCACCAGGAAGTCCGGATTGTCGAGCGCGGCGCCGATCACGCGGTTGCCAAAGTTCGTTTTCTGGTCGCGCATGACATTGCCAAACGAGTTGTTGTTGAACAGCAGGGTGACGAGCGCAACGTTCTCCTGCCTCGCGGTCGCCAACTCCTGGACCGCGAACATGAAGCCGCCATCACCGGTGACCGACACGACCGGCTTGTCTGGGTGCGCAACCTTCACACCAAGTGCACTTGGAAATCCGAAGCCGAGCGTCCCCTGATAGCCTTCCGAGATATACGTGCGTGGCTCATACACCGGATAGCCATAGTACGACGTGAACCCAACCTGCGAGAGTTCGGTCACGAAGATCCCGTCGCGCGGTAGCACGTCACGAATAACATCGAGATAGGCCAATTGCGGTTGGATCTTCTCGATCTTCGCGCGGGCAGCTTGCTTCGCCGCCGTGATGTTTGATCTGATCTTGAACGAAGCGGCGGCGGACTTGCGCGATCTCAGTCTCTGTAATTCCGCGAGCAAGGCAGTTGTTGCGACATCGGCATCGGCAACGATACCTGCATGCGGAACCAAGCGGCGCATTTCAACTGGATCGATATCGATGCGGATGATGTGCGGCGGCGCGGCTGGACGGTCAATTGCTGTCATCATGCCAGTCCAGCGCATCATCGGCATTTCGAGGCGTGTGCCGATGCCGATCACCGCGTCGGTTTCGGGCCACAACTCGTGCGCGACGTACGATGAAATGCCAAGATCGTGGTCTTCAGGCATCACGCCGCGTCCGCCCCTGAACGCTGCAACCGGCGCATCGAGTTCTTCAGCAAGGGCGCGGATGGCGTCGCTTGCGTGTTGCGCGCCGCTGCCGGTCATGATCATCGGGCGCTTGGCCTTTGCAAGGATCGCTGAGGCGGCTTCGATTTCGGCGGGTGAAGCGGGATGAGGCTTCGCAATTACAGCGGCTGGCAGCGTTGCGACGAAGCCTTGCCCGGCCATCACGTCCCACGCCATCTCGATTGCAACCGGACCCGGTCGTCCACTCAGCATTTGCCGGAATGCCTCGTTGATGATTTCAGGTGCATCTGCCGCGCGCTCGATCCGCGCCGCCCATTTGGTCAAAGTGCGTAGCGTCCCCAGTTGATCAGGCAGTTCGTGCAGATGTCCGCGTCCACGACCCAGAAATGCAGAAGGAACTTGGCCGGTAATGCAAAGCACCGGCGCATTGCAGCCAAGCGCCGTGCACAGCGCGGCAGTCGTGTTCAAAACTCCCGGACCTGGGACGACCGAAAACACACCCGGCCGGCCGGTCGAGCGCGCATACCCGAACGCCATGTAACCGCAGGTTTGCTCATGCCGCGCGCCGTAAGTTCGGATCTTGTCGCGTCGCTGTTGCAGGGCATCGAACAGCGGATACATCTGTGCGCCGGGCAACCCGAACAGCGACGTCACGCCATTGGCGATGAGCGCCTCGACGATTGCCGCGCCACCAGTCATCATTCGTGCATCGCTCATGCTCGGCATCCGTTGTTTCGCCAGTCCGATCAAGTGATGTAGCTTATCTGGAAACGTGCGCCCACCCCGGAGACTTGGCTAGCCGATGACCGACATCCACATTCACTACCTGCACGGGCGCGACATTGCGCAGCTTGCAATGACGGACGGCGAGATCATCGCCGCGGTCGAGGGCGCGATGGTAGCGCAGGCGACCGGCAAGGCGGTGATCGAACCGCGCACGCATCTGGTGCCGGAGAAGGGCTCGACTCGCGGGCACTTCAACGTGTTGCGCGGTGTCGTCCAACCGTTGGGTCTCGCCGGTGTAAAAGTTGTCGGTGACTTCTTCGACAACTACAAGCACGACCTGCCGTCAGAGATGGCGATGCTCTATCTCGCCGATCCACAAACCGGCCGGCCGATCGCGATGATGGACGCGACGGCTATCACTACGATGCGAACCGGCGCGGTGACCGCCATCGGCGCCAAATATCTCGCGCGGAAGGGATCGAAGATCCTCGGTCATGTCGGCGCGCGCGGCACAGCGTTTTGGAACATCAAGCTGATGGACGGGCTGTTCGATTTCGATGAGATCCGTGTGCATTCGCGCCGCCGCGAAAGCCGCGATGCGTTCGCCAGCAAGATGAGCCTGGCTCTCGGCAAGAAGGTGATCGCGACCGAGGATTGGCAAAGTTGCGTTGAAGGGGCCGACATAATCGTCGATGCCTCGCGGCTCGAAGCGCCAGCGCCTATGTTGAAGAATGCCTGGATCAAAAAAGGCGCGCTGGTCATGCCTTACGGTACTATGAGCGTGGTCGAGGAAAACCTGCCCGATATCATCGACAAATGGGTGATGGACGATTTCGGTCAGGCACACGCGGGCAAGTTCGGCGCTCTGCGGAAGCAGATCGATAACGGCAGTCTGAACCAAGACAACCTGCACGCGGAGATCGGGCAGATCGCTGCGGGCATGAAGCCGGGCCGTGAGCGAGACGATGAAACGATCCTGTTCTGGCACCGTGGATTATCGCTATCGGATATAGCGCTGGGAGGTGCCATGCTGGAGAAAGCTAAGACGCTCGGGATTGGCCAGCGTTTGTTTTATGCCCACTTCGAGCCGGGCGGAAACCATTGATGGGGAACGCAGACACAAAATCTACTTGGGCCGCAGACGTGCTTCGATTTTGGTTTCAGGACTTGAAGCTGGAACAGTGGTTCAAGAAGGACGAAGCGGTCGATGCGGCGATCGTCTCGCGCTTTTCCGGCACACATCGTTTTGTCGAGGCAGCGGATGCAGCAAGTCTAATTGCCGATCCCGAAACCGCACGCGCCGCGCTCATCGTGTTCGATCAGTTTTCACGAAACATGTTTCGCGGCACTCCGCGCGCTTTCGCGAGCGACGCACGGGCGTTTGCCATTGCCGATGTTGTGGTCGCGCGTAATTGGGATCAGGCGTTGAGCAAACAGGAGCGGCTTTTCATTTATCTGCCGTTCGAGCACGACGAGAAGCCATCATCCCAGCAGCGCAGTGTTGCACTCATCACCAGCCTCGGGGACGAGCTGTACACGAAGTCGGCCCTTGCGCATCAGGCGATCATCGCGAGGTTCGGCCGCTTTCCGCATCGCAATGAAATTCTTGGCCGAGTTTCGACGCCGGAAGAGATCGAATTCCTCATGCAACCCGGGAGTTCGTTTTGAGATTTGCGCTGATGGTTCTATGTCGAGGGATCATCATCAAGGAACGCATCCGCTATGACTGAGACGACGAGCTTTACACCACGCAATCCAGCGTTCGAGCAGGTCATCCGTGCAAGTTTTTTGGCCCAAGGTCTGATGAAAACGTTGGGTGTCGAACTACGCTCTGTCGCGCCTGGCCGGGTCGTGATGGAGTTGCCGTATTCGCCAGCGGTCGCCCAGCAGCAAGGCTTGTTTCACGGCGCGGGTATCGGTGCGATCGGTGACGTGGCGGGCGGTTATGCGGCGCTGTCCTTGATGCCGGCGGATAGCGAAGTCGTCACTGTCGAATACAAGGTCAACTTCGTCCGGCCAGCGGCCGGCGGTCTGCTGCGCGCTGAGGGTCAAGTTTTGCGTGCCGGTAAATCGCTTACCGTCTGTCGCATCGATGTCTCAGCGGTCGAGAACGGCCAAGCCACCGTTGTTGCTCTACTGCAAGCAACATTCATGCGGGTCGCTGCTTAGGCGCGGGGATGCGCTTTATCGTAAACCGCAAGCAGCCGGTCGCGGTCGACCTCGGTGTAGACCTGCGTGGTCGACAGCGACGCATGGCCTAGTAGTTCCTGGATCTGGCGCAGATCGGCGCCGGCTGACAAAAGATGCGTCGCGAACGAATGGCGCAGCGCGTGCGGCGTGGCGCTCGCCGGCAACTTCAGATGGCCGCGCATGCGTTCCATTGCGAGTTGGATAATGCGTGGCGACAGCGGCCCGCCCTTGGCTCCGCGGAACAAGATGTCACCAGGTTCGAGCGGGAACGGACATAGCGCGATATAATTTGCGATCGCTGCGATCGTCATCGGGATCACCGGCACGGCACGCTCCTTCGCCCCCTTGCCGATGATGCGCAAGACGTCACGTTCTGCGGTGGGTGCGTCCTTGACCAGCAGCCCCAAGGCTTCCGAGATGCGTAGGCCCGAGCCGTAAAGCAGCAGCAGCACGGCCGTATCGCGCGCGACGATCCACTCGATGTCGCTGGTGCTCGCAACCGTCATGACGTTAGCGGCGTGGGCAACGGTTAGCGGTTTGGGTACGCCGTGCGGCACTTTCGGGATGGCGACCGTCAGTACAGCGCGATTGGTCAAAGTCTCTTCGGCTTCGAGCCAGCGGAAGAACATGCGCAGCGCCGACATCGATCCGGCAAGTGTGCGGCCCGATACGCCCTGCCGCCGGCGACGCGCCAGAAACCCGCGAAACGTGCGTGCATCCAGCTTGGCGAGGTCGGCCATCACCGGAGCACGGCCACGCTCGGCTTTCAGGTGTCGCAAAAATTGGATAAGATCACGCGCATAGGCCTCTCGCGTGCCTTCGGATAACCCACGGTCGCGCACCATGTGCGTCAGCCACGCCTCGACGGTATTGGCGAGGTCGTCGTCAAGCGGCAGTTCTCCGTCTTCACGAAGCAGATTTGCAAGAGCGGTCATTTTTCATGGTCCCCGGCGACTCCACTGTCGCGGAGCCGGCCGCCGGGGACGGTTCGCGAATCAACAGTGCTTATGGCAACAGTCTGGGGCATAAAGTTAGCGAAGTGTTAACGCGTGGATTTTGCCGGCGCCGGGTACGCCCAAGAATGCAAGAAAAGTCTTCATCGTCGATAGGGAAATGGCGGGCAATTGCCGTGTTGTCGGGGTTTGTCGTGCTCACGCTCCCATTGATGCCAGTTCAGGCGATCTTGCTGCGGACAAGCGCGCGCGGGGCGCGGGCATTTCCGAATTGGTATCACCGCCAGGTTTGCCGGCTGCTTGGTATCAGACTGCACATCGAAGGTGCGATCGCCCGCGACAAACCTGTGCTGGTCGTCGCCAATCACTCGTCGTGGCTCGATATTCCGGTGCTGTCGGCGGTGGCGCCGGTATCATTCGTCGCGAAGAAGGAGGTTGGTGGTTGGCCGTTCGTGTCGCAGTTGGCGCGGCTGCAACGCAGCGTGTTCGTCGATCGCACGAGGCGCGGGGCGGTAGGCGCTGCAACTTCTGAAATGACAGCGCGTCTGTTGGCTGGCGATGCGTTGGTGCTATTCGCCGAAGGCACATCGACCGACGGCAATCGAGTTTTGCCGCTACGCACCTCGTTGTTTGGTGCCGTGATGCCGCTTGGCGGCGATAAGGTTCCCCAAGAGGCGGTCGTGCAGACGTGTGCGGTGGTCTATGGCCATTTGCACGGCCTGCCGATTGATCGGGCGGGCAAACCACTGGTCGGCTGGTATGGCGACATGGAAATGGGCAGCCACGCCTGGGAGCTGCTGAAAGCTGGCCCACTCGATGTGCGAATCACAATCGGCCTCCCCGTGCCTATGGGTGTATTTGCCGACCGAAAGGCTCTTGCTCGTCATGCAGAGGACGAGTTGCGCCAATCCGTTGTGCGATTGCTGCGTGGACGGCTGCCTGGCGAGACAATCACCGCTACAAAAGCCGCATCGATGGCAGCGGTACAGGCAGCGCCGATTGCAAAAACGTCGGCGAAATGGACCTGACGCGATGTTGCAACTTTGTTGTCACTCGTCCACAGGACTCGGAGGACCAATTTGCTGCAATGCAACAAATTGATGACATCGCAGCTTCCACTGTCTATCGTAACGGAGCTGGAACGCACTTTCTGTACAGTAACGCCTATTGGTCGGGAACGACGAGGGGCAAAATGCCGGACGATCACGAAATTGCACCGATAGCGGCGAAGAAGGTTTTCGTTCGAACTTTCGGCTGTCAGATGAACGTCTACGATAGCGAGCGTATGCTGGAAGCGTTGGTGCCGGCAGGATTTACTGAAACGCCGGATATGGCGGACGCTGACCTGGTCGTTTTGAACACCTGTCATATTCGTGAGAAGGCCGTCGAAAAGGTCTATTCCGATCTTGGCCGCATCCGCGATGTGAAAGCGGAACGGGCACTGCAGGGCAAAACGACCGTTGTCACTGTTGCTGGCTGCGTCGCGCAAGCCGAGGGTAAGGAAATTTCGCACCGCGCACCGGTCGTCGACATCGTCGTTGGGCCGCAGAGTTATCATCGGCTGCCCGAATTGCTCGGGCAGGCACGTGGTGGCCGCCGCATCGTAGAGACAGCATTTCCCGACGAAGATAAGTTTGCGAAACTGCCGTTACGGACGGGGCCCCGGCAAACGTCGGCCTTCCTCACCGTCCAGGAAGGCTGCGACAAGTTCTGCACATTTTGCGTCGTGCCTTACACGCGCGGAGTGGAATTCTCTCGCCCCGTGGACGATATCGTCCGGGAAGCCGAGGCGCTGGTCAGCCGTGGGGTGCGTGAACTGACGCTCCTTGGGCAGAATGTGAACGGATATCATGGGGCCGGAGCAGATGGGAAGCCACGCTCGCTCGCCGCTTTGTTGGCTCGGCTCTCCGATGTTCGCGACCTCGAGCGGCTGCGCTACGTGACGAGCCATCCGCGTGACATGGGTGATGATCTGATCGAAGCCCACCGCGATATGCCAAAGCTGATGCCGTATCTGCATCTGCCATTTCAGGCCGGTTCGGACCGGATCCTGGCGGCGATGAACCGCAAGCATACGGCGGACGATTATCGCCGGCTTATCGGTCGCATCCGCAATGCACGAGCAGATATCGCTTTATCGACCGATATCATCGTTGGTTTCCCTGGTGAAACGGATCAAGAATTCAAGCAGACGCTGGATCTCATTGGAGAAATCGGTTTCGCGCAAGCGTACTCATTCAAGTACAGCTGTCGTCCGGGCACTCCGGCCGCAACGATGGACGGCCAGGTGCCGGAAGACGTAAAAACCGCCCGGCTTGACCAATTGCAAGATCTACTCGAAGCGCAGCAAAAGTCTTTCAACAACGGTTTTATCGGCCAGACCTTGCCGGTGTTGTTCGAACGCGCCGGTCGTCGCGCCGGGCACCTTGTGGGGCGAACGCCTTATTTACAGCTCGTGCACGTGGAGGCTGCGGAAGCAGCGCTGGGCCACGTTTTGCCGGTCGCGATTGCCTCAGCGAGCCAAAACAGCCTCACCGGGACGCTGCATGCAGCGTGAGTGGGAACATGGCGGTTGATGGCTGACGCCAAGTCATCGCATCGCGACATTTGGTATGCTACAGCTGGAATCAGGTTCAAACTTAATCGTTTGTGGAGCGCCTCGATTTGACAGTTTATCGCGGACCAGCCGCCTCCGGCGGAGCAGCACGCAATAAAAAGCCATCAGGACCAAAAAAAAGGGTCGTCGTGCCCTTCGAGGACAATCAATTCCTACCGCGACTGTTGGGTGAGCACGATGCGCATCTCGCATTGATCGAGGACCGGCTCGATGTTCAAGCACGCGCGCACGGTAACGTCATTATCCTGGAAGGCTCAGAGAGCGGTTGCGATTTGGCGCGCAGCGTTCTTGAACAGCTGTACACCCGCTTGCAGAAGGGCGGCGATGTCAGCGCCGGCGATATCGACGGACTGATCCGCCACGTAAATCAAGATGATGCAGCGGCCGTAATGGATGGTCGCGCTCAGGTCGCTACCCGCCGCAAAGTCGTCAATGCACGCACGCCGGCGCAGAGCATCTACATGCGCGCAATTGAAAAAACAGATCTCGTATTTGGTATCGGTCCAGCCGGAACCGGTAAGACCTATATCGCGGTCGCATTCGCCGCCCACTGTCTCGAAAAGGGCATGGTCGAGCGGATCATCCTGTCTCGCCCGGCGGTCGAAGCCGGTGAGCGCCTTGGCTTCTTGCCGGGTGACATGCGAGACAAAGTCGACCCCTATCTGCGTCCGCTCTACGACGCACTGTATGATGTCTTACCGCCAGAAAAAGTCGAACGCGACCTGGAGGCGGGTATCATCGAAATTGCGCCGCTTGCCTTTATGCGTGGACGAACGCTCGCCAACGCATTCGTCATTCTCGACGAAGCGCAGAATACCACCAGCATGCAGATGAAGATGTTTTTGACCCGTCTCGGCGAAGGCTCGAAGATGGTCATCACGGGCGATCCGAGTCAGATCGATTTGCCGTCAGGCCAGAAGTCGGGACTGGAAGAGGCTGTCGGCCTGCTCGATGGCGTGCCCGGCATCGAAACGATCCGGTTTACTTCCGGAGACGTGGTTCGGCGCGATCTTGTAGCCCGCATCGTTGAGGCCTATGAACGGGCCCAACCGGTGAAAAAGGTCTGAGAATGCCAAAGTCAGAATCCGTTGAGCCGCCGGCATCTGCCGCGGCTGAAGACCCCGACCCTCCACGAGGTATAGCCGTCGACGTAGTACATCAGGCCGGCGACTGGCAGTCTCTGGGCGATGTCGCAGCCAGTATCGGTCCACTGTTGGATGCCGTTGGCGAACATCCATCGCTCAAATCGCATATGCCGTCCGAAGCCTGCCTCGCGCTCGCCGACGATGCTGCTGTTCGCGCGTTGAATTCCACATTTCGAGCGAAGGACAGTCCGACCAACGTGCTGTCATTTCCGTCCGGATTGCCGGTCGAAAGTGGTCAACCGCAGGCGCTGGGTGACATAATTCTAGCGTTCGAGACGGTGGTCGCGGAGGCTAGCGAACAAGGCATCGCGCCTGCCGATCACGTTCGCCATCTGGTGCTGCACGGTTTGCTCCACCTCATGGGTTTCGATCATCAAAACGATGCCGAAGCTGAAGGCATGGAAGCACTCGAAATTGAAATACTGGCAAAAATTGGCATTGCCAATCCCTACGATGAAGCGGCCGTTGCGCCGGTTACTAAATGACTGCGGACCCCGTTAAATCACAGTTGCCAGCGAGTGAGCGGCCGATAGACCCATTGAGTAAGGAGCCGGCCGCGGGCAACACGCTGGGCTGGTTTGCAAGTCTTCGCGCGCGGCTCGGTCTGCCGGGTGGTCCATCACTGCGCGAGACCATCGAGGATGCGCTGAAGTCGGACGACAAGTCGCCGGACGCATTTTCTACCGAGGAGCGCAGCATGCTGCTCCGGTTGTTGCGTTTCGGTGCTCTGCGGGTCGAGGATGTCATGGTGCCGCGTGCCGACATCATCGCTGCCGATGAGAGCGATTCGATGGGCGACATCTTGCGTGTATTCCAGGACGCAGGCGTGTCCCGCATTCCGCTGTTCAACGAGACGCTGGACGACCCGCGCGGCATGATCCACGTCAAGGATCTGTTGCAGTGGATGACCGGCGATGCTGGGAAAACACCGGACGGGACCGATCGGCCTCTACCGGATCTCGTTAAAATCGATCTGACCAAGTCGGTTCTCACCACCAAGATCCGGCGGCAGGTGCTCTATGTTCCGCCGTCAATGCCGGCGATGAACTTGCTGATCCGCATGCAATCGACTCGCATTCACATGGCGCTCGTCGTCGATGAGTACGGCGGCACCGATGGTCTCGTCACGATCGAGGATCTGGTCGAGCAGATCGTCGGCGACATTGAAGATGAGCACGACGAGTTCGAAGATGCGCACATTAGTCAGGACCCTAAGCTTGGGCTCGTGGCATCAGCGCGCACGCCGGTAAAGGAGCTCGAGGAGCGTCTGGATCTCAAATTGCTGACGCCAGAAGAAGAGGCCGCGATTGATACCCTAGGAGGATTGATGTTCGCGTTGGTTGGGCGCATTCCGACGCGTGGCGAAATCGTCCTGCATCAAGCCGGCATCGAATTTGAAGTGCTGGATGCGGACCCCCGTCGTGTAAAGAGGCTTCGGATCATCGACGCGCGGGCATCGCGCAATGTGGGCGACGCAGCGCCATCGGCTACCGCTACAAAGGCATGAGTATTTCTGCTGCGCGGGTCGATTTCCGGTTTCATATGCTGCCTCAACGAGCGGCTAAGTGGTGCGCCGACACCAGCTTGCGCACGGCCGCGCTCGCGGCATTTTTGACCGGTGCAGTCTCGGTACTCGCGATGGCGCCGTTCCATCTGTGGCCCGTACTGTTTTTCACGATGCCATTGCTGGTATGGCTGACCGACCGAGCGGCGAATTTGCCAGCGCGGACAGCATGGCAGCGAGCGCTCAACGCCGCATGGCCGGGATGGTGGTTTGGTTTCGGCTACTTCGTATTCGGTCTATTTTGGATCGGCGAAGCGTTCCTTGTCGAATCCGAGCGCTTTTTGTGGGCTCTGCCATTCGCCGTCACGCTTCTTCCGGCCGGCTTGGCATTGTTTTTCGCAGCAGCCACTTCCGTTGCAGCCGTACTCAGTCGCTCAGGCTTCGAACGTGTTCTGGCCTTGGCGCTCACAATCTCAGCGGCCGAATGGTTGCGCGGACACGTCTTGACAGGGTTTCCGTGGAACACGCTCGGCTATGCCCTGACGATGCCGTTGCCGCTAATGCAATCGGCAGCCGTCATCGGCATATATGGGCTGACGTTGGTCGCCGTTCTGGTTTTTGCCGCGCCCGGTGTATTGTTGGTACAGCGCCAAGCATCCAAGGCGTTTGCGATTGCATTTCTCCCGCTCGCTGCCATGGCGGTTTTCGGAGCCTTGCGGTTGGCCTCGCTCGACGACGCCTCCGTGCCGGGAGTGCGTCTGCGCATCGTGCAGCCTAGCATTCCGCAACGGGAAAAGTGGCTTCCGGAGAACCAGCGCCGCATTTTCTTCGAGCATATCGATTTGTCGAAGCAGCGCACTGATGGTGCAGTTGACGATGTGGCGGGCGTCACGCACGTCATATGGCCTGAGGCGGCGATGCCATTCCGTCCTCTGCAAAGCCCGGAAGCGCTATCTGCAATCGGCGCGTTTCTGCCAGTTGGCAAGTATCTGTTGTCAGGCGGATTGCGCACCGTAGAGCCAACGCCGGGCGCGATCGAGGCGCGCAATAGCCTGATGGTGTTTGGCACAGGTGGCTCAGTCGAGGCGGTCTACGACAAGATCCATCTGGTGCCGTTTGGCGAATATCTACCCTTCAAGGGAGTGCTCGAAAAGATTGGCTTGGAGCAGCTTGCTCGTCAGCGCGGCGGCTTCGGTATTGGCGTGGTGCCGCGCCCTACGCTTAACGTGCCCGGTTTGCCGCTCGTCGGTCCGCTCATTTGCTATGAAGCGATTTTTCCCGGTGCAGTTGTCCAGGGCAACGAGCGGCCCGGTGTCTTCATCAACGTCACAAACGATGGCTGGTTCGGCAACACGACAGGACCGCGCCAACATCTGCATCAGTCTCGCGTGCGTGCCGTAGAGGAAGGTGTGCCGTTGGTGCGGGCGGCGAATAACGGGATTTCAGGCGTGATTGCACCGTCCGGCCGGATCATCGGGATGCTCGCACTTAACAAAAGGGGCAGCCTAGATGCGAATTTGCCACAGGCGATTTCGGCCCCACTTTATGCTCGTTTTGGCGATACTGCATTTTTGGCTTTGTTTGCGGCACTGGCGGGTGCGTTGGCCTTGCTGAGTCGAAAATCGAACTGAAGCAAATGGTGTCGACGACGATGTTCTCGATTGAGAATATTGCGCAAGTTTGACGCAGTGCTGGCGGATAAATACGACACGACATCGTTTTTGTGCGACAGGTGTGAGTAATCACCCATGATGACTGCAACAGAAAGAGTGCCTGTGAACGAGCCTGGCAATGAGGAGAAAGGCTCGCGGCGCCCCAATCCCGTCGACATCCACGTTGGCAGTCGTGTGCGTTTTCGCCGCATGCTGCTTGGCATGAGCCAGGAACGCCTCGGCGAGCAACTGGGCCTTACATTCCAGCAAGTTCAAAAATATGAAAAAGGCGTCAATCGGATTGGCGCCAGCCGGTTGTTTGAGCTTTCGCGGGTACTTGGGGTGAGCGTCAGTTTTTTCTACGAAGAGGCGCCTGGCCACATCGCTACGGCACCAGAGTTGGGCGCGCTTCATGGCTTTGCGGAAATGCCCGCTGAAAGTTATGCGTCGGATTTTCTATCGAGCCGGGAAGGCTTGGAACTCAACAAGGCTTTTGCACGGATCAGTGATCCAAAAGTGCGGCGCACGATCGTCGATTTGGTACGATCGCTTGCAGGTGAAGACGTAAAACAATAATTGCTGTTGTTCCTTGGTCTTGAAGCTGCCTCGGCTTGACCGAGCCTGCAAAGACTATAAACAGCAGCGCCAACGCAACGTCGCGAGTTCGCGGCCTTTTATTGCACGGGGTTCTATAGTGGCACGCCAATCGTATCTCTTCACGAGCGAGTCGGTTTCCGAGGGGCATCCTGATAAGGTTGCTGACCAGATCTCAGATGCGATCCTGGACGCGTTCCTCGAAAACGATCAGAAACTGGGCATCGCCGATAATAGCGCGGTAAATACCCGCCTCGGCTGCGAGACCCTCGTTACCACGAACAAGGTCGTGATCGCAGGCGAAGGCCGTGGTCAGGCACCGTTGTTCCAGAACTACGCCAGCCACCAGTTCGTTGGCCAGAATGAGTGGGTCGCCAACCGCGAGCTTCTCACCAACATTGCCCGCGATGTGATCAAGGACATCGGTTACGATCAGGTTGGCTTCTCGTACCACGGTTCTGATGTTGAGGTGTTGCTGCACGGCCAATCTGCCGACATCGCCATGGGCGTTGACGAAAAGCAGGGTGAGGAGGGTGCTGGCGATCAGGGCATGATGTTCGGCTTTGCCTGCACCGATAGCGAGTCGTACGAAAAAAACTCGTTCATGCCGGCGCCGATTTATTTCTCGCACAAAATCCTCAAAGTTCTCTCTGAGCAGCGTCGCTCTGGCAAATTGGGTGACCTATTGCCCGACGCTAAGAGCCAGGTGACCATTCGCTACGAAGGCGGCAAAGCTGTCGGCTGTGAAAAGGTCGTGGTATCGACGCAGCACACCCAGTCGAATGGCAAGGGCCGGGACTACACGCCGGAGCTTGTGCGCGACATGATCGGTGACGCCGTTGCTTCGGCGCTACCAAAGGGGTGGATGCCGAAGAGCGGCGCGGATTTCCTCGTCAACCCGACCGGTAATTTCGTCGTCGGTGGTCCCGATGGTGACTGCGGCCTGACGGGACGTAAAATCATCGTCGATACATACGGTGGCTATGCACCGCACGGCGGCGGCGCGTTCTCCGGTAAAGACCCGACCAAGGTCGACCGTTCAGCAGCTTATGCTGCGCGTTATCTCGCGAAGAACGTCGTCGCAGCAGGCCTTGCTGAACGCTGCATGATCCAAGTGGCCTACGCCATTGGCCGTCCCGAGCCGATGTCTCTACTCGTCGACACGCAGGGCACGAGCAAGAGCAAGCACGGCGCCGAACTCGATGCTCATCTCGAGAAAGTGCTCGCCGAGTTGTTCCCGATGCGGCCGACCAACATCCGCCGCAAGTTGGAGCTGAACAAGCCAATCTATAAGCGTACCGCCGCCTATGGCCACTTCGGCCGCGCCCCGGAAAAAGACGGCGGCTTTTCTTGGGAGCGCATCGATCTCGCCGATGCGATCAAGAAGGCGGTTGGTTAGGGACCGGACGTCAAACGACCGTGTGCGGCGCTGGCTGTACGAAGTGGTGTCGCCACGCACAACCAATAACGACCGCGACTATTCGCGGTCGTTTGTTTTTATGAGCCAGCCGTGAACGAAGATGACGATGACCGCGAATTGGCGCTCGAGCTGCGCTCCTTCGGGCGCCGCCGCGGTCGCACGCTCAATGCTCGGCAATCGCGCCTTGTCGACGTGTTGCTGCCGAAGCGCCGCCTGGATTTGAATTCGCCGGCGTTGGCCGCTGAGCGGCTAGCACAATCGTTGGTCCCCGGTGCGCGCGGCGCCTGGCTCGAAATCGGTTTCGGCGGCGGCGAACACCTGGTGGCGCAGGCCACCGCACACCCGAACATCGCCTTTATCGGTTGCGAGCCATTCATTGACGGCGTCGTCAAGGTTCTAAGTGCAATCGAAGAGCGCAACCTCGGTAACATCCGCCTGCACGACGATGACGCGCGCGATGTCCTGCGTTGGTTGCCTGCGGCCTCGATAGATCGGGCGTTCGTTCTGTTTCCCGACCCGTGGCCGAAATCGAAGCACCGCAAACGGCGACTGGTGTCTGGGCCGACGCTTGCGCTCCTCGCCCGCGTCATGAAGCCGGGCGCCCAACTTCGGGTGGCGACCGATATCGGTGACTATGCACGCACGATATTGGAGGCGATCGCCCATCAGAGTGCCTTTCGATGGACCGCCACGGGGCCCGCCGATTGGCGCATTCAGGGCGACGATTGGCCAGTGACGCGATACCAGCAGAAAGCTGATCGCGAGGGCCGCTGTAGCTATTTTTTGCGGTTTGAACGGCGGGCCTAGCCTGGGCAATTGCGGTCTCGTTCACCATCCGCGAATACTCGCCGCAACGACTGTCAAATTTCCTCTAGTTTTATCTTGACCAACCGTTGCTCGTTGGCTACGCATAAGTTGCTCATGATCATCTCAACTTGGGGGTGGGTCCGAAAGGATCCGCTCTTTTTGTTTTGATGACCTTAAGTTTTTTACTGTGTTGGGACTTCAGGCCGTATGGACGCCATCGACGACGGTGCACCTTCCGAGGAGCGCTTCATTCACGAGACCGGGCTTGCCGCGGGCATCGCCGCGCTCGTTGAACCCGTGTTGAGCGATCTCGGCTTCCGTTTGGTTCGGGTTCAGTTGTCGGGCTCCGACAGCCAAACATTGCAAATCATGGCTGAGCGGCCAGATGGCTCAATGTCGGTTGGTGATTGTGAGACGGTGTCGAGGCAAGTGTCTCCCGTACTCGATGCCTATGATCCATTGACCAACGCCTATCGCCTCGAAATTTCATCGCCGGGCATTGATCGGCCACTCGTGCGTCCGTCAGACTTCGAAGATTGGTCCGGCTTTGAAGCAAAGATTGAGTTGAAGCAGCCGATCGACGGCCGCAAGCGCTTTCGCGGCATCATCGACGGCTTCGAGAACGACGAGGTTCGCGTCGAATGCGACCTCGATCAAGTTGGCAAGCAAGTATTGGGTTTCCCGATGGCAATTATCGGTGAAGCCAAGCTCGTACTCAGTGACGATCTCATCCGAGAGACCTTGCGACGGGCGAAGAAGTTGAAGGAACGCGGCGTCGTTGCCGGTTCCGACGAAGGTTCGACACAAGAATAAGGTGAAGACCATGGCAGTCGCAGGCGTAAGTGCAAACCGGTTGGAGCTCCTCCAGATCGCCGACAGCGTCGCGCGTGAAAAAACGATCGATCGCAAGATCGTAATCGAGGCGATGGAAGACGCCATTCAGAAAGCCGCCAAGACGCGCTACGGTGCTGAGAACGACATTCGTTGCGAAATCGACCCGAAGACGGGAGAAACCCGGCTGTCGCGTGTCATGGCGGTTGTCGAAGAAGTCGAAAACGACTCGACCCAGATTAATCTCGCGGACGCCAAGCGACGCAACCCGGACGCCAAGATCGGCGACTTTATCGCGGAAGGCTTACCGCCGCTCGATTTCGGCCGTGTAGCGGCGCAAAACGCCAAGCAGGTTATCGTCCAGAAGGTTCGCGAAGCTGAGCGCGAGCGTCAGTTCGGTGAATACAAAGATCGCGTCGGCGAAATCATCAACGGCACGGTAAAGCGCGTCGAGTATGGCAATGTCATCGTCGATCTGGGGCGCGCCGAAGGCATTATCCGTCGCGACGAAATGATCCCGCGCGAAACGCCCCGTTACGGCGATCGAATTCGTTCGTATATTTATGATGTTCGGCGTGAGCCGCGCGGACCGCAGATCTTTCTGTCGCGCGCGAAACCCGAGTTCATGTCGAAACTCTTCGCGATGGAAGTACCGGAGATCTATGACAACGTCGTCGAGATCAAGTCGGTGGCTCGTGATCCAGGTTCACGTGCGAAGATCGCAGTGATATCGAAAGACAGCTCGATTGACCCGGTCGGCGCATGCGTCGGTATGCGCGGCGCGCGTGTTCAAGCTGTCGTCAATGAGCTGCAAGGCGAAAAAGTCGATATCATTCAGTGGAACGCGGATGCTGCGACATTTATCGTCAACGCCTTGGCACCAGCCGAAGTGTCGAAAGTTGTGCTCGACGAGGATGCCGCCCGTATTGAAGTTGTCGTGCCGGAAGCCCAATTATCGCTGGCCATCGGCCGTCGTGGGCAAAACGTGCGATTGGCATCGCAGCTGACCGGCTGGGATATCGACATCCTGACGGAACAGGAAGAGAGCGAGCGTCGCCAAAAAGAATTCACCGAACGATCGGCGATGTTCATGGAGTGCTTGGATGTCGACGAGGTTATCGCTCAATTGCTGGTGACCGAAGGCTTCGCGAGCGTCGAGGAAGTGGCATTCGTCGATTCGTCCGAAGTCGCTCACATCGAAGGCTTCGATGAAAATACGGCTGAAGAAATTCAAACGCGAGCACGTGAGTACTTGGAAAAGCAGGAAAAAATTAAAGACGATCGCCGCCGCGAGCTGGGCGTAGCTGACGAGTTGTCGCAAGTTGCCGGCATCACGACCGCTATGCTCGTGGCATTCGGCGAGAATGGCGTGAAGTCGCTGGAAGATCTCGCCGATTGCGCAACGGATGATCTCACGGGGTGGACCGAGCGCAAGAAGGAGAAGGACGCCGAAACCATCCGCCACAAGGGCTTCCTCGATGGTTTCGAAGTCGATCGGAAAGCCGCCGAAGACATGATCATGTCGGCGCGTGTGCTCGCTGGTTGGATCAAGGCTGAAGATCTCGTGGCGCCGGAAACGGCCGAGGTCGACGACGCAACTACTGTCACACCATAAGTGTCGTGACCGGTATAAGGACGAGGCATGGATACGGAAGCGGCAGTCGCGGAAACGATCATCGTGCGCGAGCGGGACAAACCCAGCTTGCGTACGTGTATCGTCACGCGCGCCGAACTCCCGCCAGCAGACATGATCCGCTTCGTACCAGCGCCCGACGGATCGATAACGCCGGATTTGGCGCGTAAACTTCCCGGTCGTGGCGTTTGGGTGACATGCAACTCTGAGCTGCTAACCGAGGCGGTGCGCTCAAAAGCGTTCGCCAAGAGTTTGAAGCGCAAAGTCACGGCGCCCGACGACTTGGCGGCTCAGGTCGAGCGGCTTATGGTCAAGCGTGTGATCGAAGCGCTGGCGCTGGCAAATAAGGCTGGTTGTTTAGTCACCGGCTTCTCAAAAATCGATGCGGAGTTGTCGCGCGGCAATTTGGTGGTGCTCCTGCACGGCCTCGAGGCCTCGGTCGATGGGTCGGGCAAGCTCGATCGTAAATGGCGTGCGGTTGCAGCGGACCTAGGGAAAAAGGCGACAATCGTAAACGAATTGACGATTGCGCAATTGGATTTGGCGACAGGCCGGGAAAATGTGGTACATGCAGGGTTGAGCGCAGGTGGCGCGACGAGCAGGTTCTCGATCGAAGTCGAGCGTCTCGGCCGCTATCGTTTGCCCTCCTCCTCGCTTGTACGTGAAGCAAAGGCAGAGTGATCTGCTGAGTATTTGGGTTCTTGCTTCTTCTCTCGATTGACTGAGGGAAGTCGTGTCATTGTCGAAGTTTCTAATAAGCGGACCAGTTCGTCGAACCGCAATTGAGCGGCAGATCGAGCGGCGGCCCGTAGAGTGTCGGGAAAACGGATCAGGTATGAGCGAACCGAAAGAGACCACCGATAAGACTGCAAGCGCAGGCGGGCGTAAGCCATTGAGCCTCGTTAGCCGCGTCGAGTCGGGCCACGTGCAACAAAAATTCAGCCATGGCCGTTCGAAAACGGTCGTGGTGGAGAAGAAGCGTTCGCGCACTTTGAAAGAGGGCGAAGAGCCGGTCGCAGCTCGGCCGTTGACGCCAGCTTCGGCCCCGGCTTCCCGGCCACCGGCTGCGAAGCCTGCTGACGCGCGCGTCGAACAGCCGAAAGCTGGAGCGCTGTTGCGCACGCTTTCCGAAGAAGAGCGTGTTGCGCGATCAAAGGCCCTCGTTGCTGCTCAAGAACGCAGCATCGAAGAAGCACAACTGCGTGCTGAGAAAGAGCGGCTCGCTGCCATCGAAGCCGAAGAGCGGGCTGCCCGGGACGAAGCTGCTAAAGTCGAGGCCAAGGCGCAAGGGCTTCCCGAGCCCGAGGCACCGCCAGCTCCAGAACCCGAGCCTGTCGTCGAGGTTGTTGCCGAGGCTCCGGCAGTCGTCGAGACGGCAGCCGTCACCGATCCGGTCGCAGCATCTGTGGCCAGCTCCGCGCCTGCCGTCGATGAAAAGCCTGCTCGGCCGAGCGGTGGCATGACGCGACCGATGATCGTCTCACGCGGCGATCGGGCGGCACCTAAGCCTCCGGAAAGCATCGCCAAAAAAGGCGAGAGCGATGTCGCTCGCCGTGCTGGCAAGCTGGTGATGACACCAGAAGTCGATGACGATGATCGCGCCAAGAAAAAAGGCGGCAAGATTGTTCGCAGCACCGTTGCCAAGCCTGGCAGCGAGGAAGGTCGCGTACGCGGCAAGCTGACGATTACCAACGCATTCGACGAGCGTCAGCGCGAGCGTTCCCTTGCATCATTGAAGCGCAAGCGCGAGCGTGAAAAACTCAAGGCGATGGGCATTTCGCAGACCCGCGAAAAGGTCGTGCGCGAAGTGATCATTCCTGAAGCGATCACGATTCAGGAACTTTCAAACCGCATGACCGAGCGGGCCGTCGACCTCATCAAAGTGTTGATGAAGGAAGGCGCGATGCACAAGATCACCGATGTGATCGATGCTGATACCGCCGAATTGCTGGTGGCCGAATTCGGCCACGTCGCCAAGCGCGTAACCGATGCCGACGTTCTTGACGGCTTCATTGGCGCCAAGGACGAAGACGACAATCAGCAGCCGCGCGCGCCGGTCGTGACCATCATGGGCCACGTCGATCACGGCAAGACGTCGCTGCTTGACGCCATCCGCAAGGCCAATGTTGCCAGTGGCGAAGCCGGCGGCATTACACAACACATCGGCGCCTATCAGGTGACCACCCCGCTGGGCGACCATGTCACGTTCATCGATACGCCGGGCCACGAGGCATTCACCGCCATGCGCGCCCGTGGCGCCAAGGTCACCGATATCGTGATCCTGGTGGTCGCGGCCGACGATGGCGTGATGCCGCAGACGGTAGAGGCGATCAATCACGCCAAGGCTGCCGGCGTGCCGATCATCGTTGCCATCAACAAGATCGACAAGCCGGATGCCGATCCGATGCGTGTGCGGACTGACTTGCTCCAGCACGGCATCGTCGTCGAAAGTCTGTCGGGCGACGTGCAGGACGTGCCGGTTTCGGCCCTCAAGCGGACCGGCCTCGACAAGCTGCTCGAAGCCATCACGCTGCAGGCCGAAGTTCTCGAATTGAAGGCCAACGCATCACGGTCGGCTGAAGGCTACGTCATTGAAGCCAAGCTCGAACGCGGTCGCGGCCCGGTCGGCACCTTGCTGGTTCAACGCGGCACACTCCGCGTTGGTGACATCATCGTTGCCGGCATGGCCTGGGGACGTGTGCGCGCGCTCCTCGACGACAAGGGCGGCGTGATCAAGGAAGCCGGACCGTCGGTGCCAGCAGAAGTGCTCGGCTTCGACAGCGCCCCAGATGCCGGCGACCAGTTCGCCGTCGTCGAAAGCGAAGCCCGCGCCCGCGAAATCACCGACTACCGTGTCCGCAAACGCCGCGATGCGATGGGCTCGGCTGGTACGCCACGCACGCTCGAGCAGATGATGCAATCATTGAAAGACGCCGCCGGCCAGAAGGAGTTCACGCTCCTGATCAAGGGCGACGTGCAAGGTTCGGTTGAAGCCATCCTTGGTTCGCTCAAGAAGCTTGGTACCGATGAAGTGATCGCCCGCATTGTGCATACCGGCGTCGGTGGCATCACCGAATCGGATATCGCCTTGGCGAGCGCATCGAAGGCCGTCGTCATCGGCTTCAACGTTCGTGCCAACGTCCAAGCAAAGGTCGCGGCTGACGTGCAGGGCGTCGAGATTCGCTACTACAACATCATCTACGATCTCGTGGACGATGTGAAAGCCGCGATGTCGGGTCTGCTCGCGCCAACACTGCGCGAAGTGTTCCTCGGCAATGCAACGATGAAGGAAATCTTCAACATCACCAAGTTCGGCAAGGTCGCCGGTTGCCAAGTCACGGAAGGCAAGTTGGAGCGCGGCGGCAAGGTTCGCCTGATCCGCGACAACGTCGTCATCCACGAGGGCACGCTGTCGGTCTTGAAGCGCTTCAAAGACGATGTGAAGGAAGTTCCAGCCGGCCAAGAGTGCGGCGCGAGCTTTGCCAACTACCAGGACATCCGCGTCGGCGACGTGATCGAGTGCTTCAACGTCGAGACGATCAAACGGAGCCTGTAAGGCTCGAAAAAGTTACACGGCGGCCCGCCAAGGTCGTGTCGCCGTGCCAATCGCGATGAAGGTTCGGCCCGGTGCCTCGTAAGAAAAAAATGTCGGCCAAAGGGCCAACGCAACGCATGCTGCGCGTGGGCGAGCAGATCCGTCACGTACTCGCGGAGTTGCTGGCGCGTGGCGAGATCCATGACGAAATGCTCAGCGAGCACGTGATTACTATTCCGCAAGTGCGGATGTCGCCCGATCTGCGGATGGCGACGGCGTACGTCATGCCGCTCGGTGGCGAGAACATCCCGGAAGTCATCGCCGCGCTCAATCGGCACGCCAAGTTTATTCGTGGCCACGTCGCGAGCCAGCTCAGCTTGCAGTTCTCGCCGGAAGTGCGCTTCCGTCACGATGAGACCTTCAGCGAAGTCATGCGTATCGAGCAACTGTTGGCGAGCCCCAAGGTGCGCCAGGATACGGCGAAGAAGTAACGCACATGGCACGCCGCAAAAAAGGCAATCGGATCAACGGCTGGTTGATCCTCGATAAGCCGTTGGAAATGACCTCGACACAAGCGGTCGGTAAGATCCGCTGGCTGTATCAGGCGCAGAAGGCTGGCCACGCCGGTACGCTCGATCCACTGGCGACGGGTATTTTGCCGATCGCGCTGGGTGAGGCGACCAAGACCGTCTCTTTCGCGGTGGATGGGCAGAAAGCCTATCGCTTTGCGGTTCGCTGGGGTGTCGAGACGACGACCGACGACACGGAAGGCGCCGCGGTCCGGAGCAGTGAGCTCCGCCCAACGCTAAGCGAAATCGATGCCCTGCTGCCGCAATTCACCGGCGAGATCATGCAGACACCACCGGCTTTCTCGGCGATCAAGATCGACGGTCAACGGGCTTATGATCTGGCGCGCGACGGTGAAGAAGTGATCCTGGAACCGCGCCCGGTGTTCATCGATATGCTGCGTATCGTCGACATGCCGGACGACGCCACGACCGTTTTCGAGGCCGAATGCGGCAAGGGTACATATGTGCGTGCGATTGCGCGCGATCTAGGCCGCAAACTCGGCTGCTTCGGGCATGTGGTTTCATTGCGCCGGACCCGGGTCGGGCCGTTCGACGAGGCAACGGCCATTACCCTCGCGCAACTTGAGGAATTGCACCGGCTCGATGATGGCGGGGCCGAATTGGCACGTTGTCTAATGGCGATCGAAACGGCGCTCACCGATATGACTGAGGTGAATATAACCTCGTCGGATGCCAGTCGCCTGCGCCTGGGTCAACCGGTGCTGATCCGGGGCCGGGACGCGCCGATCATGCAGGGCGAAGTCTATGCGGTATCTAAAGGCCAACTGATCGCGATCGGCGAAATCGAACGCGGCGAGCTGCGCCCAACACGCGTGTTCAATTTAGATTAGGTATTGATTCAGTAGTGTCCCAGCGTTAATCGAATAGTTTCAATTGGTTGTCGAGTGCGATGTCGACATCCTGGGCCGGATGGCGCGAAAGCATGCTGTTTATGGGCATTCTCTCGAACATCGTGAGGCTCAGGATCTGTAGGATTTCG
>JANLPY010000160.1:0-2760 GCA_031367505.1 Hyphomicrobiaceae bacterium
CCGAGTGTTCTCCGACCTTGCGAGTGTCATCGACCAACTCAAAGCAGGACTCCCTCGGCTTGCTTCGAATCGAAAGGCGCTGCGCAGCCTGACGGCATGGCCTTGGATAATTAGCCTCAACTTGAACGCTATCTAGAATAACAGACTTCGTGGCGTCCGTTTTCCGGGGGCCAGTTCACCAACGCCGCAACGGGACCCGCCGAAGCGCTCGGCCTACGACGTCAGCGGATGGCGCGCGATGCACACGGTGTCGGGCGCCACGATCGCTTCCCGCAGCGGCATGGCGCCTGCAGCGCGCCGAACATCGGAGACTCGGCAAGGGGATGTCTCGGTTGGTGAAGCCGCGCATGCAGGGCTCCCCCAGTCATCGGGTACTTGAACCATTGCAGCGTCTTGTTACGCCAGTGGATTAGCCCGGGGCGTGAGCGGCCCGCGGCGTCCTTCTTGACGGTGGGTCATGCGCTGCGGCGCCTGCTCAGCCTGCGTAGGGTCATCACCGTGGCTAGTGCTTCCAGGGAACGGGGTGTTGGCCCGCAACGGGACCTCGCGAGAGCGAGTGCCGAAGTGCTCCGGGTCCTGCAGGCTACGCGACTCCAACGACTGCTTTCCGCTGGTGAACTTGATGACCTCAACGTCGCAGTTGGGTCGATTGCGGGTCTACGGCAGCCAGCGCCCGCCGGCCGCTCAACAGCCCGCTGTCGAGTTCGCGAACCCCTGTTTAGGGCAGTTCGGGGATGATCGTGCTGGCGGGGAGGGCGCGGCTCATGGCGGCACGATACCGCGAGTCGGGCGACCCGCCAGTATCAACAGCCACTTCTTGCCAGGCACTCGATGATGGCCTCACGCGCCTTGAGGATCTCGTCTTGCAGTCGGACGATTCTGAACTTCATCCCCTTCAAAGCTTCCGGATCGTTGTCGTTGGCCGGCATGCTGTCGAGCAGCCGCTTGAGCTCATCGAATAGCCTTTGCAGTCTGCCGCGCTCGTCCAGACAGAGCTTGGCACAGGGGGTGTCGCGGAGCGCGTCTTCGATCTCGTCGATCATGCTCTGGATGGCGTCACGAAGCGCCTGGGACATCAGGCGCATCCGGTCCTCAATGCCCTTCACCATTTCCCGCGCTGCCCGTTGCCAGATTGGATTCGACGTAATTACGACGAGCATGAGCAGGAGGAACACCAAAACGACGACGATGGGTGCGACCAGAACCGCTGCCAGGAGAGGGCTGCGAAGAAACGGCAGCGCTGGGGTACCGACAAATCGATTCACACCCGGGGCGACCGCCTGCGGCCGCAACGTCGCCAAGACGCCGCGGACCCGCTGCACCGGGAGCGTCGTACGTGGCCGCAGTGTGTTGAACCCGGTGCCCAGCCGGAGTTGATCGAAGAGGGTAGAGAGTTGGACGAATGCGATCGAGCCGTACAGATTGGCACAGCTCTCGTCAAGCTTGGCCATGGTCGCGCCGTTGGGATCGATTCTGCCGTCGCGCGCGAGCCCCGGGTGCTTCTTCTGAAATTCTATGATCGCGCCAATGGTTTTCGGCCCGGCGACGCCGTCGACACGCAGCAGCAGTAGTCCGTCCGCGGTGCGTAAATCGTTGAGCAGCCCTTGGATCGATATCGCATCGCCCCGGCGATTCGCCCCACCCTGTCCTACTGATCCCGCGATCATCGTCGTCATCCTTCCCGCCGGACTTCCGTGTTTCGCAGTATCGGGGAGATGTGGGTGAACTTCATCCCCAGAATGGATTAGGACTATCCCAAAGCCGCCGAGGGGCGCCCTTCGCGGCAGTCTAATAGCGAGAGGGCGGCAAACCGGGCCGAGTGGTCGTGCGCGACCAGCTCGGCAGCGGGCTGAGGCGTTGACCGCTTACCGCACGCGGCATCGCGGACTCTCCAGCCGGGGCCCGGCTGGTCCTGCCGCCCGACCCCCGATCAGGGCGAGGTCCAACGGCGTAGCACCAAGCCCGCGATCCGCTCAGACTGATCTGGCCCCTCGCGTGCTTGGCGTAATGTTGCCGGTCCCGCATCACCTCGGATGTTTAGGCATCGGTTTCGCGTCAGCCTCGAAGTGCAAGCGCCGCGCTGATGGGCTTCAGTAGAGCCTGTCGTGCATAGCGAACGGCTGCTTTGCGGCAGCGAGTTCTGGATCCCGAGCGACAACTATGGGTCGGCAGCGCCAGTCCGATCCCTTGACCAGCAGACATACGGTCGGCCCTTGATGCCGGCCGGCATCGCAAGGCGATGAACGACAACTTCGGAGAATTCGTCACCGCGCTCGGTCACCGAGCTACATCTGCTGTACTTTGGAACCGGTCGTTGGCGTCACGATTTTCTCGATGGGCGAGCGACCGGAAGTGGCCGGGACGAGCCACAGCAGAGTTCAAGTTGGCCGCCGTAAACCAGTCATCCGAGGCGGGCCAGCAAGGGAAATTCAGAGCGGATCACCAGGGGCCGGTTATGGCCGAAACAGTGAGTTCGCGGTCCATCCCGATAGCGGCCCTTCGATCCGGCGAGGGCTGTACGGCCGGTCTTCCAATGCGCAACTCAAGCTCGCGGTGGCCGAATGGCTGATCTCGCGCGAGCGCGGCGGCCTCTCGCCTTGCGGTTTGACCTTGCCCCTGATCGACGTAGTCCATAGCCACTCGGTTACGCGGTTTTCTTTGCCTGGCCCGCGCGCCAGTTTGCTTCGAATCTCATCGGGCTGACATAGCCCAACGTGGAGTGAAGTCTGCGATGGTTGTAGAACGTCAACCAGTCGATTG
>JANLPY010000194.1:0-2732 GCA_031367505.1 Hyphomicrobiaceae bacterium
ACGGTGTGGAACAAGACCTACCTCGACGCCCGTTCAAACAATTCCATTATCGGCACCAGTGGCGCCAATACCCTCACCGGTACCGCCAACGCCGACTGGATTTCCGGCCTGGCCGGCAACGACACGCTCAGCGGCGGCGACGGCGATGATGCGCTCGACGGCGGCAGCGGCGCCGACAGCATGACCGGCGGCGCCGGCAACGATACGTATATTGTGGACGATGCGGGCGATACGATCAACGAGGTCGCGGGCGGTGGCACGGATACCGTTCTATCGAACGTCACCCGCACTTTGGAAACATATGTTGAACACCTGGAACTTACTGGCAGCGCTACGATCAACGGCATCGGCAACGACCTGCCCAACCGCATCACCGGCAACAGCGCCGACAACGTGCTCAACGGTGGCGCCGGCAACGACACCCTGATCGGCGGCACTGGCTCGGATACCTACTACGTCGACAGCAGCAGCGACACAGTGAACGAGGCCGTGGACGAAGGCGGCTGGGACCGGGTGTACACCGCGGTCAACTACACGCTCGCCAACAACATCGAAGGCATATTCCCGATCAATGGAACGGGCGCGACGCTCACCGGCAACAGCGGCAACAATTACCTCGGCGGGTCGGACGATGGAATGCCCAACCTGCTGCGCGGCATGGGCGGCAACGACTACTATGCCGTCAATGTCGGCGATGTGGTCGAGGAAGCTACCGGCAGCGATATCGATACCGTCGCCTCCTGGAGCGACTGGACGCTGTCGGCGAATGTCGAGAATCTCAACCTGGGCGGCAACGCGCCCATGCTCATCGGTACCGGCAATGCCAGCGCCAATGTCCTGAACGGTCGCGACCTGGTGGACCAGCTCAACGGCATGGGCGGCAACGACACCCTGAACGGCTTTGCTGGCGACGACATACTCGATGGCGGTGCCGGCATCGACACGCTTGTCGGCGGGACAGGAAGCGATACCTACATCCTCGGCCGCGGCTACGGCAACGATACCGTGCAGGAGAACGACAGCACCGCGAGCAATCTCGATACCGCCCGCTTCCTCACCGGCGTGGCTTCAAACCAGGTGTGGTTCAGCAATGCGAGCAACAACCTCGACCTTGAAGCCAGCATTCTCGGCACCACTGACATGTTCCTGGTGCAGAACTGGTACCTGGGAAACAACTATCGCGTCGAGCAGTTCAAAACGACCGACGGCAATAAAACGCTGTCGACTACGCAGTCGACGTTTGCCGATCTGGTCCAGGCGATGGCGGGGATCACGCCCGGCGCCGGCGCGACCTCGCTGGCCGAAGTGGCGATGTCGCAGAATCAGCGCGATACGCTCAACCTCGCCCTCAACGCGGTGCCAAGCTGGCAGTAGGCCGTGGACACACCCTGCCGGCTGTCTTCAGTGCGCGATGCGCACCGCGTGATAGTGCTCGACCACCGCGAAATCGTCGAGCAGGGCACGCATGTGGAGTTGGTCAAGAAACCGCTCGGGCGCTATGCTCGGTTGTATGCGCTGCAGGCGGGGTGAGGCGCTGAAAACCCAGTCAATTACTGACGGTACGGACGCAAGTGACGCAGCATCAACTCAATCAATGGGGCTGCGGCCTACCGCGCGCGTCGGTACAACCGGCCCGCTCTCCATCGCCTGCATCAGACCCTTGATAGTGCTTTCCTTCACGCCCTTCAAGGCTTCAACCAGATGCTCGTGCCCGGCTTTTCGCAAGCGTGCTTCGAACTCCGGCGCCAGCGGCGGATACACGAGCGGTTCGGTCTTTTTCGCGGATTTAGGCATGTCGGCCTTTCAAAGCGTGACGGCGAACCAGGATGTTAGCGCGTGAACAAAGCCATGCATTCCACTCCCTTTATCGCTGGCGGCGAACTCCTGCACCGCTACTCCAGCGTGCTGCGCGCCTCGTGGGCCGCCCGCGCCGCGTTGACGCCCGCCAAGCGCGAACCCCTGGAACGCCAATTCCTGCCGGCCGCGCTGGAAATCATCGAAACCCCGGCCCCGGCGCTGGCGCACGCCCTCACCTGGACCATCGTCACCATCGTCGCCCTCACCCTGGCCTGGGGCTGGTTCGGTCAGGTAGATCTGGTCGCCACCGCTAGCGGCAAGATCATCGCGACTGAACAACGCGCCCTGCAAACCCAATATCAGGAACACCGTGCCAGACTGGCCAGCCTCGACGCCGAAATCATCAAACGCCAAACCGAACTCGCCAGCGCCCGCGAACTCGCCGCCAAACTCGCCCAAACCGCCCGCATCGCCAAACGCCGTGCCGAATACTATAAAGACCTGGTCCGACAAAACTTCATGTCGCAACACGGCTACCTCGACAAACAGCAAACCAGCATCGAGCAGGAACGCGACCACGCCTGCCAGGAAGCCCGCGTCAAGGAACCCGATCGCCGCCATCGAAGAAACCCGCAGCCGCCGCCACAGCCAAACCGCCGAATTCGAACGCATGGCCGTCGGCAGCAAGTCAGAAGCCGACAAGTAAGCCGCGCAACTCGAACAAGAACTCATCAAAGCCCAAACCCGTGAAACCTTTTCCTGATTAGCCACATTGTTCAGCTAAGCGAAATCTTCCTCCCCTTCAAGGGGAGGGCCGGGGTGGGGATGGGGAATTTCGGCGTGTTGGTAGTATCTGTGCGATCCCATCCCCCTCCAACTCCCCCCTTGAAGGGGGAGAGTGAGGTCAGTTCGTGCCTTGGCATGCGGGCTGAACC
>JANLPY010000257.1:0-3233 GCA_031367505.1 Hyphomicrobiaceae bacterium
ATGGTGCCCTTTGCACCTTTACGTTCTAGCGGATTCGCTTCGAGCCAGTCGCGAATTTGTTTCGCGTCGCGGGTGAGGCGTTCTATCCGCTTGGCTTCTTTGGCATCCTGCGTCGGTTCTGGTTTGGCATCTTCGGCGCGGTGGCGTGCGAGCATGGCTTTGGCCGCTGTTTCAAGTTTGTCGGCGCGCTCGATAAACTCGGCTCTCGTACCACTCTTGGCTTTGGATGCGTTCGACGGCAGCTTGACGCCGTCGATGGCGAACATTTCGCGACCGATCAGTCCTTGCTGGTCACACAGGTAGAGTACCTTGGCAAACAGCGGTGCGATGTGTTCACCCAGCCGCGAGACAAAATCGGCGATCGTGGTGAAGTGCGGACCGTTGTCGCCGGAGAGTGCGATGAAGGTCACCTGCTCCCGACAGGCTCGCTCGATCTGGCGCGAGGAGATCATTCCACGCGCGTACGCGAACAGCACGACTTTGAGCAGCAGCGCGGGCGGGTAGGCAGGGGCGCCGTTGGTGTCGTTGCGGTAGTGCTTGTCGAAACCCGTCAAATCGAGCTCGTGATCGACCAGCCAGTCGAGTGCGTGTTCGAACGTGCCTGCAACAAGTTGTTGCCGCAAATCCACAGCAAGAAAACGCGGGCTGGTGTCGATGACTTTGTAGCGTGCCATGGTCAATTGATCGCTCAAAATTTGTACCCGCATAGGACATTTTACGTGGCCAGCAGTTCGCGATAAGATGGGTTTTTCTACAGCCTCGTTGGGCAGTTCCAGGCGAATAGCGACCGTCGCGAGAATTCGGAGTTTTGTCTCCGAAAGTACAGGCGTCGACCAAAGTGAGTTTGCTGTCACCGTCGGGTTGCAGCGCAGTGGTCGGCAACTTTGTGCATAATCAGAACTCGCCATACCCTCCACAGAATGCTAAACGGGTTCTTGATCGAATGGGGAAACAGGTTTCTATAAAGGGAGTCGCCGCCATGCACACTGCTTTTCTGTATCGCTCCAAGCGTCTGTGTTTGCTCGCTTCCACTTTGCTGGCGGTTGTCCAGTCCGCGGCATGGGCCGAGGGGGACATGCGGAAAGTTGGCATCGTGACGATCGCCAGCGTCGATGCCGCGTCTCGCTCACCTGTGTTCAAGCGGCTCACGGACGCAATCCGCGCTTCGGTCCCGGGTCTGAACATCACGTTCGAATGGCGAAGCGGCGAAGGCAAGAACGATCGCTACCCGCAAATAGTGAAAGATCTGGTTCAGCAGCAAGTGGACGTGATCATTGCCGGACCAGGCGCAGCCGCTCTAGCGGCCCAGCAGGTTACAACCACGGTCCCCGTTGTATTCATTATCGGGGCCAATCCGGTGACCCTCGGCTTGGTCAAGAGCCTTGAGAAGCCGGGTGGGAACATCACCGGCCTGTATGAGGAACGGCCCGATTTCCCGAGCAAGCGAATTTCCTTACTCAAGGAGATGGTACCTCACGCAAAAATGATCGGCATCCTTTGGGACGCCCAATCATGGCCGGAGCCAGCTGGGAGCGAGATGGCGCGGGAGACTGAAAAGGCAGTCCTCGCCGCGGGCGCCCGATCCGTGATTGTGGCCGCCAAAGGATCGGATGATCTGGAACGGGCATTCTCGTTACTCAAACAGGCACAGGTCGATGGGCTGGTGGTACAACAAAGCCCGATGTTCATTTTTCAAGCCAAGAAGTTGGCAGAACTCGCAGCGATAGCGAAGATTCCCGCGATTTATCCGTCGTCCCATTACGATCAAGCCGGATTGGCGTCGTTGGGGCCCGATCTCGCGGACAATCTTCAGCACGTGGCTGGCTACGTCGGAAAGATCCTCAAAGGTGCGAATCCCGCAGATCTGCCGGTCGAGCACTCGGAGAAAACGGTTCTAATGATCAATTCCAAAGTGGCCAAGGACCTTGGTATAACTGTTCCGCCGCAGGTTCGGGCGCGCGCTGATAGGATGATCGAATAAGGGACTGCTGCGAGTTCCAGTTTGTCACTTGACAGGGACAGCTGTTCCGGTGCGGAAATAGAACGGCATGCCCAACCCATCATTCCACCGGACGCTGCGCGATAAAGCCGCGCAGCGCCTGTGAATTCAAACGTTAGATGGCGAAGAAACGCACAGCACGGCTTTACACGTCCTTGCGCAATGGAGGTGCATCATGATTTGTGGCAGCTGTCTATGCGGAGGGGTCCGATTCGAGATCGATCGCGCTGTGGGGCCGTTTGAGTTGTGCCATTGCAGCCGATGCCGAAAGGCGAGCGGCAGCGCATTCGTCGCTGGGCTTGGTGTCCTTCGCAAGGATTTTCGCCTTCTCCAGGGCGCAGAATTGATCATGACCTATGAAGCTCCGCTACGCGACAAGCCACCTCCTTATCGCACATCATTTTGCAGTCGATGTGGCTCGCCGGTACCAGATCCAAGGTCGGACTCGCCGTGGTTTGAAGTAGCCGCTGGAGTCCTCGACAACGATCCACAACTGCGACCGGAAAGACACATCATGGTGGAGTTCAAATCACCATGGTTCGCTATCACTGACTTGCTGCCTCAATTGGACAAGGCGGCTCTCATCGCCCTTCGCGATAAACAGCCATCGCCGCCATGAACAATTCGCCATCTAACACGGCGGTCAAAATCGCTCCCTTCGGTCGCTGGACGCCGCAAAAGCGCGGCGCCTCTTACCTCGTTAGACCCCAAGCGAGGTGTCCATGTTGATTCTCGGTCTTGAATTCATCGCCGTACTTTCAGCCGCACTCTTCGCGGGGGCAGCTCTCTACATTAATGTTGCGGAGCATCCGGCCCGGATGGGTCTTGATACGCGCATGGCAGCAATGCAATGGGCACCCAGTTACAGGCGCGCCACCTGGTTGCAAGCGCCGCTGGCAATTGTCAGCCTGCTCTGTGGCGTCGCTGTTTGGCTCCTCGGTGGTAGCGTCGGCTGGCTGGTCGCGGCTTTGCTCGTTGGTGCAGTTGTACCTTTCACATTCGCAATCATCATGCCGACGAATCACAAGTTACTGGCACCGGGCCGCGACCTCTCGAGTTCAGAGACCCGTGAGTTGCTGGTTCGTTGGGGACAACTCCACGCCGTTCGCACGGCTCTCAGCATTGCTGGCACTGTGATCTATCTTTGGATGGGGCTTGGGGCCTAACCGCCGGTTGCAGGCGACGCGCATGAAGCCGCGCGCGCCTGAACCGGGACGTTATGCGTCTATGCATG
>JANLPY010000308.1:0-2828 GCA_031367505.1 Hyphomicrobiaceae bacterium
GTCACGCAGGCGCTGGCCGCGCATGGGATAGAGATTCCGACCTCCTGCGAACAAGGCGTTTGCGGCACCTGCCTGACGGGCGTGCTGGAGGGCGAAGTCGATCACCGCGACCTCTACCTCATGGAAGACGAACGTGCCAAGAACAACCAATTCCTGCCGTGCTGCTCGCGCGCCAAAACGCCACGGCTAGTGCTCGACCTCTAGTGGTTTGGTGACATTCGCATCATTTTCGCTCTGGCGATGAAGTCGTCGGGCGAGTAATCAATCACAACGGATACTGACGCTTGTGCTGGCTGACCGTGACGAGATTAAGATCCGTGAACATGTCCACGGCCCACCTGCCAAATCGCGCCCAGCCGCTGTCCTTCACGCCACCGAACGGAATTTGTGGCTCGCCGCCCATGGTCGGCCCGTTGACATTCACCATCCCCGCCTGAACCTGTCCACCGAGGGTAATGCCCTTCCACACGTCCGCGGTCATGATCGAAGCCGACAAGCCGAAATCGGTTCCGTTCGCCTTGTCCACCGCCTCCTGTTCTGTATCGAAAGGCTCGATGAGCACGACGGGCCCGAAGACTTCCTCGCAATGGATGGGCGCGTCCGTGGGCACATCGATGAGCACCGTCGGTTCGAAACAGCGGCCCACACACGCTCCGCCCGCCATCACGCGCGCGCCCTTGGCGACCGCTTGTTCTATGCCCATTTTCACTTTGGCAACCGCTTGGTCATTGATCAACGGCCCAATCTTGTTTTTGGGGTCGGTCGGATCCCCGGCCTTGATGGCCTTCGCACGTATCACGAAACGCTCGAGAAATTCGTCGAACAATGATCGCTCAACCAGAATCTTGCGCGTATTCATGCAGATCTGACCCTGATGAAAAAACGCCGCGAATATGGCGGTATCGACTGAATATTCGAGGTTGGCATCCTTGAGGACGATCATCGGGTTGTAGCCACCCAATTCAAGCGAGATGCGTTTCAGATGCTTGCCGGCGCGCGCAGCCAGCATCGACCCCGTCGCGGATGACCCGGTGAAGTTATAGGCGCGCACCTTGCGGCTCTCGAACAGTTGGTCGGCGATGGGGCCGACCTGCCCGGGCGCATGCGTAATGACGTTGAGCACACCTGCCGGGAAGCCCGCCTCCGTCATGATTTCGCCCATTAAGAGGCCTGCGCAGACGGGCGCATCTTCAGAAGGCTTCAAGACCACAGTGTTGCCACAGGCGAGTGGCGCAACGATGGTGCGAAACCCCAGCGCCAACGCCCCGTTCCATGGGGAAATGCCGCCCACGACGCCCAGCGGCCTGCGGATCGCCATCGCAAACACACCCGGTGTATCCGACTGAACAATTTCCCCGCCAGAAAGGTAAGGGTAGCCTGCGGCCTGCCGAAGCAGCCCTACCGCCCACTGAATCTGGAAACGTGAAAACGCGTTGGCCGCACCCGTTTCCTGCGCCATGATGAGCACCACTTCGTCCGCCCGGCGTTCGAGGATGTCCGCGGCCTTCAGAAACAGCGCCTGGCGCGCGCGCGCGCCCATCGCCGCCCACGCGGGAAACGCCTTATCGGCCGCCTCGATGGCGCGTTGCGCGTCGGCACCGCTCGAGGCGGGAATTTGCGCAAACACTTCTCCGCTGTAGGGGTTCATATCATCAAAAGTCCGGCCCCCTTCGGCACCGACCCACTCCCCGGCAATCAGTTGGCGATACTTGCGGGGCTCTGTCGCGATAGCGTTTGTCATGCTGTGTGTCCTTGGTTGATGTTGATGTCGCCGGCAGTTGTTTGCGCGGCAAGCTGTAACAGGCGGCGCGTCTCCAGCCCCGGACGGTCGCTGGCGAAACTCGCCTCGGCAAAGACCTTGCGAGGATCGTTTTTCCGCAGTGCGGCGATCGCCTCCTCGGTGCAGGTAAGGCCCGCGAGGTAAAACAGCACCGGGACCTCGCCGAACTGCGCCGCGGGGAGACGATACGCGGCAAACCGCATCGGTAAACCAATGATGTCCGAGTCGTGCTCGTGGAAGTCTTGCGCGCCACCGAAACAGGCGTGTTCGCAAAGCGCTGTTATCGTCGTCACAGCGGGCACCTCAGTACATCACGACCGAGCGGATCGACTCGCCGCTCTTCATCAACTCGAAACCCTTGTTGATGTCTTCCAGCTTGAGCTTGTGGGTGATCAGGTCGTCGATGTTGATCTTGCCGTCCATGTACCAGTCGACGATTTTGGGCACATCGGTGCGGCCACGCGCGCCACCGAATGCTGAGCCTTCCCATTTGCGGCCGGTGACAAGCTGGAATGGCCGGGTGCTGATCTCCGCACCTGCTTCGGCCACGCCGATGATGATGCTGCGGCCCCAACCCTTGTGCGTACACTCCAGCGCCTGGCGCATGAGCTTGGTATTGCCGACACATTCGAAGCTGTAGTCGGCGCCGCCGTCGGTAAGTTGCACGATTGCATTGACCACGTTCTCTGTCGTCTTCGGATTGATGAAGTGCGTCATGCCGAACTTGCGCGCCATCGCTTCGCGCCCGGGATTCAGATCGACGCCGATGATCTTGTCGGCACCGACCATTTTGGCGCCCTGGATCACATTCAGGCCGATCCCGCCGAGACCAAAAACGACAACGTTCGCGCCGGCCTCCACCTTCGCCGTGAACAGTACCGCGCCAACGCCGGTCGTGACGCCGCAACCGATGTAGCAGATCTTGTCGAATGGCGCGTCGGCGCGCACCTTCGCAACCGCGATCTCGGGTACGACGATGTAATTGCTGAAGGTACTTGTTCCCATGTAGTGAAGAATCGGCTTGCCGTTGATCGAGAAGCGCGAGGTC